>JAPOYZ010000231.1 GCA_026706325.1 Candidatus Aminicenantota bacterium | reverse complement strand
TCCAGGGCACTCTCACTGACGCTGAAGCTCAGATTGCCAACGAAAATTTTGTTCATTCGGACTCCTTAGGATAGTGAAACTCCGCCCGACGCCGGTCCGTCCCCAAAACGGACCACGCCGCAAACCCCGGATGTTCGGATCAGGCCATTTGGAATGAGCAGGTCATTCGAGTTGAAATCACCATACCACCATCCCCGCTCCCTCACAAGTCACCGCAAGACAGGAGAGACGAATGGTGTTTCGACGGAAAATCTTTTCCATTGATTGCCAGCCGCTATCGTTGTTAGTGAATATGAATGGAAGCGCCGAACTCCTGCCTGCGCAGCGACTCTTCGAGTCCGGCTGGAACTCACTCTCGGATCTGGAACTGTTGGCGTTGGTGCTCGCTCCGACCGACTCGGATCAACAGGCCCTGACGCGGGCCCGGCGAATCATCGAACTGCTGGGTTCGATCCGGAGGCTCCGCCGGGCAAGCTACTCCCTTCTCCGGCAGGCCGGCATGACCCGGAGACAGACCTACGCACTCCTGGCCGCGGCCCACCTCTTCCAGCGATTGGGGAACGTGCCTCTTGCGGCCGGCGACTCGCTGCACAACAGCGCCCAGGTGTACCGCCACTTTCGCGGTTCGGTCCCGGGGCTTCTCAAAGAATGTTTTTGGACTCTGCTTCTGGACGGGAAGAACCGCACCCTGAAGCTCGTGAAGGTCTCGGAGGGAACGCTGACTTCGTCTCTGGTCCACCCCCGGGAAGTCTTCAGGCCGGCCATCGAGGAGGCGGCGGCCGGGGTCATCCTGGCTCACAACCATCCCAGCGGAGATCCGACACCGAGCCGGGAGGACCGTGAGATCACCCGCCGCCTCGTGGCCACCGGCGAGGTCGTGGGGATCCGGGTTCTGGACCATGTTATCATCGGTCCCCACCGGTACTTCAGTTTCGCCGACGAAGGCCTGCTCTGACCGGGACGTCCGATGTGAATACCCCGCACTCCACCGAAACCGGGAACGCCCCCGGATGACCGGCGCAACTCCGCAACCGTCTCCCAGCCCTCTCGATGGCGCCTCTTTCGATATTCGCTGGCCCCGTGACCGGCCCTTTCACGTGATCGGACAGGGGATGGACGCGGTGGACTGGGTGTGCTTCCTTCCCCGTTATCCGGCCCACAGCAGCCGTACCGAATGCGACGAAGTGTCGAAGCTGGGCGGCGGACCCGTGGCCACGGCCACCGCACTCTGCGGACGTTACGGCCTCAAGGCCAGGTTCATCGGAAGTGTGGGAGGAGACGAATTGGGCCGATTCTCGCTTGAGGATCTGAGACGGGAGCCCATGGACCTCTCCTGCGTCCGGATCGTTCCCGGCGCAACCACCCAACTGGGCATCATCCTGGTCGATCGCCTCACGGGAGAGAGGACCGTCCTCTGGCACCGGGACCGGAGACTCCGATACGCCGAGGGCGAGTTGAAACGGGAGTGGATCGTTGCCGGCCGGCTCCTTCACCTGGACGGCTGCGACCCGGACGCCAACCTTCAGGCTGCCCGCTGGGCCAAAGAGGCCGGAATGAAGGTGTCCCTGGACGTGGACGACGTCCAGCCGGGTATCCATGAGGTCGTGGAGCTGACCGACTTTCTGATTCCCAGCGAGGCCTTCGTGAGGAACTTCACCGGGCATGAAGACTGGAGATCGGGATTGAAGGAACTGGCCCGGCGGAGCCGCGGTTTCGTTGCCGTGACCCGGGGCCGCAAGGGGACCGCCGCGATCTGGAACAGCAGGATTTACCGGTTGCCGGCCTTCCCTGTTCGGCCGGTCGACACCAACGGCGCCGGCGACGTCTTTCACGGAGCCTTCATCTACAGTCTCTTCCAGGACTGGAGCGTCCGGCGATGCCTCCTCTTCGCCGGCGCCGCCGCCAGCTTGTCGTGCACCCGGGTCGGCGCCAGGGCAGGCATTCCCCCCTTGGAAGAGGTCCTTTCCCTGTTGAAGGCTCATCCCCGGGAGAGTTAGCGTGGAGGTCACCGAGACCCTTTTCGGGCAATGATGCATCAAATATGCCGTCATGAAGAAAAATTCCCCGATAACGTTGTTCCTGCTCTTCCTCGCCACGGGTTCCGGGGCCGGAGCGAAGGTGGACCCCCAGGACATCATCAAACGCTTCGCCCAGAAAGAATCGGAATTCCGCGAAGTCTGGCAACAGTACACCTACACTCAAGACATCGTATTTCAGGTCCTGACCCGTACCGGCCGGGTGCGTGAACAGCGGGAAATGACCATCGAGATCTTCTTCACCAGCGACGGAGAACGCCAACATCGCATCGTTTATGACCGGGGCCGGCTGGAGTCGGTGATACTGACCCGGGAAGATCTGGACGACGCCCTCAACCTGCAACCCTTTGCGCTGACCACCGAGGACCTTCCCGAATACGAGATCAAGTACAAAGGACAGGAGCAGGTGGACGAGCTCAACTGCTACGTGTTCGACGTGAAGCCGAAGCGGATCCGCCGGAACCGGCGTTACTTCCGGGGACGGATCTGGGTGGACGACCTGGATCTGCAGATCGTGATGACCAAGGGGAAAGCCGTCCCGGATCTGGGCAACAACAAGTTTCCGGCCTTCGAGACTCTCCGGCAACAGGTCGACGGCAAGTACTGGTTCCCCACCTGGAGCGAAGCGGACGACATCCTCGTGTTCGGCGGAGGCTTCAGGCGGAGCCGCCGCGTTCATGTCCGCGAGCTGATCACCTATTCCAACTTCAAGAGGTTCGAGGTCGGGACCTCGATCAAATTCGGAGAGGTCGTCGGCGAGCCGGAACCGCAACCGGAGCCAACGCCAGAGCCGCAGGCGAAACCGGCGCCGGAATCGGAGCCGGAAGGCTCCGCTGACTCCAACCCGCCGGCCCAGGAGCCGGCTCCCGAATAGTCGATCACTCCTCGGCGGAAGCCAACTTCTGCCGGTAGACGGCTTCGGCCCGCCGGAACTGATCCAGGACTTCGCGCTTCTGAATCGGTTCCTGGAACAATCCCTCGGACAGCGCCCGCTTCCGCAGATCTCCGATCCAGCGTAAGAAGTGGATCACGGAAGCGGGATCCGCATACGGCTTGCCTCCCACAGTCAGGTACACGGGCGTTGTGTGGGCAAACAGGTCCGTGTTGTTGACCACCAAGCGGTGAGGACCGCCCTGGATTCGCGCAGCCAGCCACCCGCTCCCGGTGATGGGCAACGAGCCCCGGAAAAGCAGATGGTTCCCGTTTCCCGAAGCCTTCACCGTGTGGACCGTCTTCCCGTTGAAAACCAGCTCGAGTCGATCCATGGGAGCATGGGAATGAGCTTCCACCTGGACCGGAACCCGGCCCGGCCCATCCAATGCAATTTCCGCTCCCGGCATGCGGCCGTCGACCTCGAAGAACAGGAGGGGGCTGTTGGTCACGAAGCTTCGACCCGCCTTGAGCCCCTGAACCCAGGAGTCATAGTTGAAGTCGTCCCCCGTATGCACGTAGACGCGGTCGCCGCCGATGACCTTGTGGCGCCGGATGTTGTTGAAGGCGTCGGTGCCCGCCGCCGCCGCCAGCCGGAAACCACAGTTCAACAACCGGTAATAGAGGCGCAGGCCGGCGGCCGGGTGCCCGTACCCCAGGATCTCCAGTCCGTCGACGAGTCCCAACGCCGCGTCCACCGGAACCGCCTTGGCGCTGGACCCGGCCAGATCGTTGGCGTCCGGATTGTGGACCGGATGAACGTAGAAGATCCCGGCCCCCTGTTCCCTCCCTTTTCGGGCCTGAATGGTGTTGGAGGGATAGTCGAAGGCGTGGTCGGTGTTCCGAAACCCGGTGAAGTTGGGTTCCAGGAATGTCTTAAGGTTGAGCGCGGCAAAGTGACCGTAAAGGGCGGCCCGGACCTCCTCATTCCAATACAGAATCCGGTCTGCCGTCGATAGCGGATGGAGGGCTCCCGTGAAGCGGTTGCGATCGAAGGTGATGGACCCCAGCGAGTTGCAGACCAGCAAATTGGAAACATCCAGATCTTCGGCCTCAGCCTGCAGAAGCGCATCCTGAGTCGAGACCAGTTGGTCCAGCGTCTTATGGACCAGATTGAGGTGGATATGGATGTCTCCCGAATACCATCCCCGAGAGGAACAATCGATCCCCGGTTGAGGGATGACCTCCACCTGATTGCTTCCCGGCTCCAAGTCCACGTTCATGGTCACGGGAGCGTGTTCGAAACCATGAACCACGAGGAGGCGAGCCGGTCCCGAGGGCAGGACCAGAGTACTCGCTCCCCGGGTATGGAAATATTGGTGCCCTTCGGTCCAGGTGCTCCTCAGAAATGTCCCCGCCGGGCCTCGCGCCAAGCGATCCGACCCCACCACGTAGACCCGGGCAGGAAGGAAATTCGCGCGGTCGTGAGCTCTGACGGTCAGATCCAAACGGGCCGCCTCGCGCCATTGAATCGGCAATGAGAGTTCGGCCATAGTCCCTTGGACGTCCAGCCGCAGGCCCAGCGAGCCGCCGCCCGCTCCCCAGACCCGAAGCTGTATTCCCGTCACCTGCCCCGGAGCCAGAGACGCCTCGCGAGTCGGAAAATGAAGCGTGTCGCCGTTGGGAGACAGGCTCAACTCCACCGGATTCCTGTGGTTGTTGCGGACGAGGAGCAGAACCCGGTTCTCCAGCCCCGCGGTGAAGACGGGCACCCGGGCGGAAGGGGTCAGGAGCACCTCCGGGTTCAGGTCGATTCGCGTCAATTCGGGTGACTTCAGTCGCCAGAGAGCCTGGCTGATCCGGCCTTGGATCCCGTCCTGCGACTCGGGAGACCAGGAGCCTCGAACCGTCCTGCGCCGCATGGCCAGTCGCCGGATCGGACGGTAGACGGCCAGGTTCCGGTCCCGAGGAGCATCCTCGTAACGAAGCAACTGCGTAAAGAACTCGGCGAACTCCCGGAGGGCCGGATGCCGGACGCGCAGGGCATCCACTTCATCCTCGCTCAGCCCGTAGGGATTCCAGGCGCGCCCCGCTGCTGCCAGAGAAACCGGGGCCAGGATCGACAGAATCCAGACGATGCGGAGGACTCTCATGGGAGAGCCAGTTCGACGAATACGGTGCGGTTTACGGGAAGATCGACTTGAATCTCGCGCGCCGGAGCGTCTCCATCTGCGGCACGGACGGAAATCGTGGCGGCGCCGGCCGGGACCAGCAACTCGAAGAGCCCCTCCGTCCGGAACTCTCCCGAGTCATGGCCGTCGGGCGTGTATTCGCGTCCGTCCGAACCGGTCACCCGGACCCGGGCCGGCACCACCCGGTCATTCGAATCGTGGACCCGCGCGTGCAATCGGGCCGGCGGCAGTACACAGAATCGCTGGGTCCAAGTCCGGGTCCGGTCCCCGGAGGTCAGGATCAGGTCGCCATCCCACTCTCCCGCCATCAGCGGAATCAGGACCAACTCCTCTCCTTCCCCGTTGCCCCCGGCCGAAACCCCTTCCCGGAACGGAACCAGGCCCAGGACGTCGGAACGCGTGGTGATCTCAAGCTCGACGTCCTTCCCAGTCCGGTTTGTCATCCGTACCGGAACCGGCGTCATCCGGTTGAAGAGGAGGGTGAGGCACTCCGGCGCCTCGACCTCGAGCCGGCCGGGGAAGATCTCGACCGTGACGGCGTCACCGGGCTCAGCTTGCAGAAAGGACACCAGGACGATAACAGCCAAACAACCGCCGGCAACCAGGCTCCGCAGAAGACTCATGGGTCCCCCGTCTTAACAGATGCGGACGTGGCGCTCAACCCGCGGCCCGCCATTCGGGCCGGGCCGGGCCGGATCCCACCGGTTCTCCGACTTGCCGCACCGGCTCGTAGTAGACTGGGCGCCGGCAGGCCGCACCGGGGTTCCGAACGAACTCCCGGGGCAGTCGGCCACCCGGGAGCGAACGCGGCATGAAGGAAACGATTCCCCACCTCTTCCCCACCTTCGTGGTGGGAAGCCTCCCCCGGCCTGCGTGGATTCGCGAGCTGATCGAAGACCGGAAGGCGGGGCTCATCGATGCCACTGAGGCGGACCGGCTGCTCGACGAAGCCATCCCGTCGAACCTGAAGATGCAGGAACGGGCCGGGCTCGACTACGTCTCCGACGGAGAGTGGCGCCGCGAGAGCTACATGAAGGTCTTCTCCGAATCGGTTTCCGGCTTCGAACTCGATACGGTCTCGGCGGGAGCCACCGATTTTCCCCAACTCCGATATCCGTCGGTGGTCTCGGAGATGAAGGCGCACCGATTCATCGCCGTGGACGAGATCCGCTTCGTCCGCGAGCACACGGACCGCAGCGTTCTCGCTGCCGTTCCTTCCGCGTACACCTTGGGCCGCCGGATGTGGGACCCCCGTTTTTCGACCGGGGCGTATCCCACCCGGGAAGCCTTCATGCACGCCTGCATTCCCTTCCTGCGCCGTGAGATCCGGGAACTCATGGCCATTGGGGTCGATGCCATTCAACTGGACGACCCGTGGTTGGCGCTGCTGGTGGATTCCGACTATCGGGAGCGTGAAAACATCGTCGATCTCGAACAGGAAATCTCCCTTTGCGTCGAGTGTTTCAACGCGACGGTGAGTGGATTCGAGGCCGCCTTCATCAGCGTCCATCTGTGCCACGCCCATTTCAACCGCGCTCACTCCACCCGCGGTCCCTACCACCTCATCATGGACGCGTTGGGAGAGATGAACGTGGATCGAATCGCCATGGAGTTCGCCACCCCGGATGCCGGAGGCATCGAGAGCCTCAGGCGATTCCCCAAGGACAAGTTCCTGGGGCTGGGGGTGATCGACCACACCGACCCGCAGGTGGAGACACCGGGGGAAGTGGTCGGACGGGTCGAGCAGGCCATGGAGTTCGTCCCGCCGGAACGGATCACCCTGAATCCCGACTGTGGATTCGCCCCCTCCAGTCTCAATCCCATGGACCTGGACGAGGCCTACCTGAAGCTCAAGGCCATGTGCCGCGGGGCACGGATTCTGCGCCAGCGATACGGCTGAGTCATCGCCGCGGATCAAGAAGGTGAACGACCTGGAACGACTGGACGAGATCCGGGACATCTGCCGCGGTGACGTGCGTCAACTCGCCCGCATCCTTTCCGAAGTCGAGAATTCACCGACGCATGCGACCCGAAGCCTGCTCAAGGCCCTCTTCCCGATGACCGACGGTTCCTGGGTGACCGGGATCACCGGGAGTCCCGGCTCCGGGAAAAGCACGTTGGTGGAGGCGATGGCCCGTCACTATCGCGGCGCCGGCGAGAAGGTGGGGATCGTGGCCGTGGACCCGACATCCCCCTTCTCGGGAGGCGCCCTGTTGGGTGACCGGGTTCGAATGCAGAATCTGTTCACCGACCCGGGGGTCTTCATCCGCAGCATGGCCACCCGGGGACGCTTGGGAGGGCTCTCCAGCGCCGTGGACGACGCCCTGCTGGTGCTGGCCGCGGGGGGCTTCAAACGGCTGATGGTTGAGACGGTGGGAGTGGGTCAGGATGAAGTCGACGTGGTGCGGACCGCCGAGGTGGTCCTGGTCCTTTTGGTCCCGGGCATGGGAGACGAGATCCAGAGCATCAAGGCCGGCATCATGGAGATCGGAGACATCTTCGTCATCAACAAGGCGGATCGCCCCGAAGCCATGAAGACGGAGCGGGAACTGCGCGCCGTCCTCTCCCTGGCGGCGCGTGACGACGGTTGGGACCCTCCCATCGTTCAGACCGTGGCCACACGGGATCAGGGAATCGAAGAGGTGGCCGAAGCCGTGGAGACGTACCGGCGATTCACCAGCCGCGAGAAGACCTCCCGGAGACGAGTCTTCCTCTACCGGCAGAAAGTCCTTGAGATGATCCGGGACCGAGTGGCCGAGCGAGTCATGGACGACCTGGGATCGGAAGAACTGGATCGATGGGCGCGGCAAATGGCCAATCGGGAGGTGGACCCCTATACTCTGGTGGATCGCATCTTTGAGCGATCGGGATCGAGGTCCTGAAAGTGATTCGAAGACTGGCCCACGTGGGGATCGCCACCCGCTCTCTGAAGTCTCTCTCCCGCCTTTACGAAGACCTCGGCTTGGAAGTGGAATCCACCGAAACCGTCGCGGACCAGAAGGTCCGGGCAGCGATCCTGCCGGTGGGGGACACGGCCGTGGAATTGTTGGAGGGGACCGAACCGGATTCGGTCATCTCCCGCTTCGTGGAGAAACGAGGAGAAGGCATCCATCACATCGCCTTCGAAGTCGACGATCTCCGCGAAGATCTCAGACGGTTGAGGCAACGGAACGTGGTCCTGATCGACGAGGTTCCGCGTACCGGAGCCGAAGGCCGCCTCATCGCCTTCATCCATCCGCGCAGCACCGGCGGCGTACTGGTGGAACTGACTCAGGCCCCCGCCCCGCCGAAGGAATGAGGCTGGGAAGGTTCCAACTCAACCACATCTCCGACGGTTCCATCCGCTTGGACGGCGGTGCCGTATTCGGGATCGTGCCGAGAGTCCTCTGGGAACGGAAGCTGCGTCCGGACGACCGCAACCGGGTTCGTCTGGGACTCAACTGCCTCCTGATCCGCACTCCACACGAAGCCATTTTGGTGGACACCGGCGCCGGACGGAAATACTCCCCCAAGGAGCAGGAGATCTACGGCGTCGGCGAGGAGCCGGACATTGTCGCCCGCTTGGGGCTCCTTGGAATGGAGCCGGCGGACGTCGATCTGGTGATCAACACCCATCTCCACTTCGACCATTGCGGAGGCAACACCCGCCGGGAGGGTGAGACGGTGGTGCCCAACTTTCCCAACGCCATCTACATCGTGGCGCGGGAAGACTACCTGACGGCAACCGGCCGAAACGAGAGGACGGCGGTCTCCTACCGGTCCGAGAACTGGCTGCCACTCCAGGAGTCCAATCAACTCCGGCTCGTCGAAGGAGAGCAGGAGATCGTCCCGGGCGTATCGCTGGTCCACACCCCCGGCCATACCCCCGGCCATCATTCGGTCAAGGTCCAATCCGCCAGCGAGACTGTCTTCTTCCTCGGGGACCTCTGCGCCACCACGGCCCATGTGCCGCTCCCCTGGATCATGGGTTACGATCTCTTCCCGTTGACCACTCTGGAAACGAGAAAACGAATCTACTCCCGGGCGGCGGCGGAAAAGTGGCTCCTGCTCTTCGACCATGACCCGAATGTGGTGGCCGGAGTCATGAGCCGTCAAGAGGGCCGGTATACGGTCGAGCCGGTTCCGTGGGATGAATGAGTATGGCCAGAAGTGAGGATTCGTGGACGGGTTGGCGGCAATTGACGCCGTTCGCGGAATCCCCCGCGCAACCACCCACAGCATTCCTCAAAAAAAGATAGTATTGGGAACCAGATATGGACGAAGCCAGGGTCGGAATCATCGGCGGCAGCGGACTCTACGACATGCCATTGGAGGAGAGCCGCATGTTGCGCGTGCCCACGCCGTTTGGGGATCCCAGCGACTCCTATCTCCTGGGGAAACTCGAGGGACAGCCGGTGGCGTTCCTGGCCCGGCATGGCAGAGGACACCGCCTGCTGCCCTCCGAGTTGAATTTTCGGGCCAATATCTATGGTTTCAAGCGCCTTGGGGTGAGACAGATCATCTCCGCCAGCGCGGTCGGCTCGCTCAAGATCGAGCATGCACCGATGGACTTCGTCCTCCCGGATCAATTCGTGGACCGCACCTTCAGCCGAGTCTCCACCTTCTTCGGGGAAGGGATCGTGGCTCACGTGAGCCTGGCCGATCCGATCTGCAGCAACCTGATGGATGTCTTGCAGCAGGCGGCGGGCGAGATCGATCTACCCATCAAGCGGGGTGGGACTTACGTCTGCATGGAGGGCCCGGCCTTCTCCACCCGCGCCGAATCCTGTCTGTACCGGAGTTGGGGGATGGACCTGATCGGTATGACCAACCTCCAGGAAGCCAAGCTGGCCCGGGAGGCCGAGATCTGCTACGTCACCGTGGCCATGGTAACGGACTATGACTGTTGGCACGAAGAAGAAGAGCCGGTTACGGTGGAAATGCTCATCGAATACCTGAACAAGAACAGCCAAAACGCGAAGCGCCTGATTGCCCGGACTGTCACCCGGCTACCCGGCGATTTCGATTGTCCCTGCCACCACGCCCTCCAAAACGCCATCATCACCGATCCGGATTCCATACCCGCGGAGGTGCGCCGGCGTCTGGAGCCCATCGTGGGAAAGTACCTGGACTGATGGCGACATGATCGCCGGATAGAGGAAGGATTCGAAAAGGAGACAGGATGGCATCCCTCGTGGTCGTCGGTTCGGTCGCCTACGATTCCGTGGAAACCCCCTTCGGCAAGGTGGAGGAGGCACTGGGAGGCGCTGCTACTTTTGCCAGCATTGCGGCTGCCTATTTCACGGAAGTCCAGATCGTCGGGGCCGTGGGAATTGATTTCAGAAAGAGGGATGTCTCGCTTCTGGAATCCAGAAACATCGATTTGTCCGGACTCGACTTCCTGCCGGGCCTGACCTTCCGTTGGTCCGGGCACTACGGATACGACCTCAACGACGCCCAAACCCTGGACACTCAACTGAACGTCCTGGCCGACTTCCGGCCCAACCTCCCCAAGCATTACCGGAGCAGCGAATACCTCTTTCTGGGCAATTTCGATCCCGAACTGCAACGGGAAGTGCTGCAACAGGTCGAGAAACCCAAGCTTGTTGCCTGCGACACCATGAATTACTGGATCGAGGAGCACTTCACCTCTCTGATCGAGACCCTCAAGGGGGTGGGACTTCTCCTGATCAACGACGGAGAGGCGCGGCAACTCTCCCGGGAACCGAATCTGGTCCGGGCAGCCGAGAAGATCCTGGGCTGGGGCCCGCGCGTCCTGGTGGTCAAGCGGGGTGAGTACGGCGCGCTCATGTTCCGCCGGGAGAAGGGAGGCGGCTTGGACATTTTCGCCGCTCCCGCCTATCCGCTGGCCGACGTGCTGGATCCCACCGGCGCCGGCGACACCTTCGCCGGCGGTTTCATGGGCTATCTGGCCGGAACCGGCCTGTCTGACCGGCACGCCCTTCGCCAAGCCGTCATCTTCGGATCGGTCATGGCCAGCTTTACCGTCGAGGGCTTCTCGCTGGACCGGCTCAAGGAGGTGACCCTCACCGAAATCGAAATCCGTTACCAAGAACTTCAGCGAATGACTCGTTTCGACGACTTCGCCCAACCCAGGGAGAAAATTCTCTCCTGATTCGGACGGAACCATCATGAGCCTCCTTCTTGCTTTCTGGTTGTTGTTCCAAGCAGGCGCCCAGATCGACCGGCGTGCGGTGGAGTGGTTCCGAAAAGGGGAGGAACTGATCGGGACTCCCGATCAATACTCCGACCGGCAGGCCGAGCTCTTCGAGCGGGCGGTCGATATCTCTCCCGCCTTTGCTTCCGCCCGCTACAACTTGGCCGTGATCTACCTTCAGCAGAAGAAATCGGAACAAGCGGTTCCTCATCTGGACGCCCTGATCGAGCTGGAGCCCGAGGACGCCCGGGGGCTCCAGATGCGAGCTCAGATCCGGTTCGGACACGGACAGATACAGCCGGCCCGGGAGGATCTGGGCCGAGCGCTGCAGATCAATCCTCAAGACGCCATGTCCTGGCATCTATTGGGCGTGATTCATTTCCAACAAGGGCGGGATCAGGACGCCATCGACGCTTTCGAACAAGTCCTGAAGTTGAACCCCGCCACGTCCCAGCCCCACATCAATCTGGCGCAGGCGTATCAGCGGCTGGGTCAAGACAAGAAAGCTCAAGCCCACTACGAGGCCTTTCTAAAAGCTCATCCGAAGGATTTCCAGGCCCGGTTTCACCTGGGATTGCTCCATGTGGAGGCCGGACGGAAAAAAGAAGCACTACAGGAAATGTTGAAGGCGGAACGGCTGAAACCCGACGATCCAGCGGTTCTGCGGGAACTGGGTGGTCTCTATCTCGAGCTGGGCAATCCAGACGAGGCGAAGAAGCGACTCTCCCGGGCCGGCGGGGGCGACGCATGGAATCTGGGCAACCTGGGGCTCATCGCGAGGCGGGAAAAGCGATATGCCGACGCGGAGAGATACTTGCGTCTGGCTCTGGAGCAGGCTCCGGACAACGACCAGCTCTGGGCCAATCTGGGCGATGTCCTGAGCTTCCAGAAAAAGCACCAGGAGGCAGTCGAGGCGTACGGGCAAGCCTTGGATCTGGGCCACGAGAACTTCAGCACTCTCTACAACATGGCCGCAATGCAGGTGAGCCTGGGAATGAAGGACAAGGCCGAGGAATTCCTGAAGCGGGCGATCAAGGTCAGTCCCCAGGAGGGCCGGGCTCACTACAGTCTGGCCGTGCTATTGGATCAGCGCAAGGAACACGACGGGTCTCAACGACATTTTCTGGAGGCGATCCGTTGTGGCGTCGACCGGCCGCAGGGACGTTTCCGGCTGACCCAATTCTTCGCCGTGCAATCGCAGCCGGAAGAGGCCATGGTTCATCTAACGGCAGCCATCCGCATGGAACCGGAGACCTACGTCCCCAGGGTGCGCCGGATTCTGAAGCAGGTGACTTCGGACTTGGACGTGATCCGCTACCGGAAGGACTTCAACG
>JAPOYZ010000092.1 GCA_026706325.1 Candidatus Aminicenantota bacterium | reverse complement strand
GAACCCGAAGGCGCTGCTGACGGTGATGATGTCGGAAGCCGTGGGAAATGCGTGCGGCCAAGAATACAAGGCGCCGGTGGCGCTGCCGGGACGGACTTCATTGGTGAAGCTCTCGGAGACCACGAAGGGACCGAACGCCTGGAGCGGCAGGAAGCGGGAAGCGCCGTTGTAGATCCCCCAACCTCCGCGAAGCACCGAACCCGGAGTGATGCGGTAGGCGAACCCGACGCGAGGCTGCCAATTGTTGGAGCCTTCGATCAGCTTGCTCGGGAACCCGGCCTCACTGGCCAATATGACGGGAAAGGTGTGCGTCGGCCAGGAGGGATGGATCCGCTCCCGGGCGAACTCGTCCCGCACCACGATGGAGAGCGACTCCGGATCGAAGTTGTAGAACATTCCGTTCTTGTCGTAAGGAACCGTATAGCGGCTCCAGCGCAGCCCATAGGAGAGGTTCAATTTGTCGGTGACGTTCCAATCGTCCTGAATGAACGCGCCCCACTCCCATTTCCGCCGGGCGATGACGGAACGAGGCTGATACCGGGTCGTGGAACTCGGCAATCCCAGCAGGAAGTCTGCGAAGGCGTCTCCGCATACGGCCGGGGCCGCGCAGGTCATGGGGTCCGCGACCACTTGGGCTCCGGTGAAAATGTTGCTGAAATTGAAGGCGCCGAAGTAGTTCCCCCGGGCCGGCCCGTCTTCCAGCAGCTTGACGGCCGACATGCCGATCTTGATGTTGTGGCGCCCTTCGGTCACCGAGAGGTCGTTGAAGAACGAATAACGCGAATCGTAGGTGGCGCTCTCGTTGTCGAAATAGGTTCGAAGCCAGCCGCCGATGTTGACCTGCGGCATCCCCGAAAGGTCGGGAACCGCGACTCCCTGCAGACCCCACCGGTTGACGAATTCCGGACCCTGCGCGCTCTCGGCGTCACCCTCCCAGTCCTTCAACTGCCGGTGGATGTAGACGAAACGGGTCACGCCCAGTCGCATCTGGTTGATTACACCCGGCCCGAAGACATGGCTGTGGGTCACGCCCGACTGCCAGTTGAAAACGTTGTCCTGCAGCGTGGTGTGCAGAGCGTCCGTAGGCCCTGCGACCGGGTGGTGGCGATCCATGTTGCTCAGGACTTTGTGCCGTACGGCGTGGAACGAGAAGCTGTCGTTCTCGCCGACGTTGAAATCGGTCTTGATGTTGTGGTCGTTGTCCTGACGGTACCGGCCGGCCAATTGTTGGACGTTGTTGGTATAGCTCTCCGGTGCGCCGAGATAATTGACCGAACTCCCCATGAAGTCGTTCATGATCGCCTGGGCGACGGGGCTGATCCGGCCGGCGGGGATGATGTTCCCGGGAAACTGTTCGCCGGTGGTGGGATCGATGATCTTCGACGGATACAGGGAGAAGTCCCCACCCTGCATGCGGAGGCTGGGGAAGGATTGCGGCTTGGAGTTGGACAGATTCGCAAAGGAATTCGGGCGAGCCCAGGAATAGAAGAAAAACACGCGGTCCTTGAGAATCGGACCGCCGACGTTGAAGAACTGCCGCTTGGCGGTGACACAGGGCGCCCGGCTGGCCCGGGCCGGGGAGAACGGGCTTCTCAACGCGTTCAGGCAGGGATTGACGCCCGCCATCCAGTACTCGGCGTGGTATTCGTTGGTCCCGCTCTTCAAGGTGGCGTTGAGCGTCACCGGACGGGCGTATTCCGCGGGTGCATTGCTCAGCACCACGCTGACTTCCTCGATGATGTTGTTGGAGACCGAGGAGCTGATGAAGTTGTACTGCATGCCCTCGACGTTGTACTGGTTCATGTCCGCGCGGTTGCCGACGAACCCGTAGACGCCGCCCGCGGCCGAACCCGCCGCCCAGATCATCTGTTCTCCCAGTAGTGCGCCTCGCGTCATGCTGGCGATGGGCTTGTCGCGGACCTGGGAAGGCAGGGCCGTGGAGATCGTTGCGTTGCTGGTCTGGAGAACCGGAACCGCATCCGTGACGATCACCGAGTCGGTGACGTCCCCGACATCCAGAACGATTTCCACGCGTCTCAGCAGTCCCGGGGAGACGACGATGCCGGTCTGTACGGAGCGCTTGAATCCGGTCAGTTCCGCCTCCACGGTGTAGGTGCCGGGCTGAATGCCGGCAAGGCGATAGACGCCCAGGTCGTCAGTGACCGCCGACCGCTGGGCCCGGTTGCTCTCGTTGGTGGCAATGACGGTCACGCCCGGGATCACGCCTCCCGTGGCGTCCGTCACCACCCCGGTGACGTCGCTGTTCATGGTCTGGGCCGCCACCGTTGCCGGCAGCAGAAGACCGAAAAGTACCGCCGCTACGGCGATTGGCGGGATCGGACCGATGCCTGAAACCTGTTTCCGAATTCGCATGTCAACCCCCCTGCAGTTGGAAGATTTACGGAACCATCCACGAGGATGAAACGACCTGGGCCTGCGTCAAATTGTCCGGAGCGAGATGACGGCGGATAAGAGTTGCACGACTCCCGGAGAGTTCTCCGGTTCCAGGTGTTCCGTTTCTGCGTGAGGCTTGCCTAGGGATGATCAGAATGCGGAGTGGACTGGGATGAGCATTGACCAACAACCGAGCCAATGGCGGCAAGATGGACCCCCTAATAACGGTTCAGGGCGGCGTGCTCCCCGGGTCCCCGTCGTCATCTTTCGGACTAACTGAATGGCAGGCGACCCGATGGGACTAGTTGAAGACAGGTTACATTTGGCAATTGCCGAAAGGCAAGCTACGCTAGAATTTTTTTGGAAAGGAGCGCAGAGCCGCTTCTATTCGCCAGAGGAATTCGGCGCCGCTATTCGCCGGCAGCGGCCGCCCCGGGTCGAAGGACCAGGCGGCGGGCCTCCTGGATCTTCTCGCGGTTCAACGGGATCGGATGATAGCGTCCCGTCAGCCACAGTTCCGACAGGTCGCGGTAGTGGGGCGAGGCCGGAATTCCCGACTGCCCGCCGGGAATCGCCGTCAACAACCGGTCCGGCTCCGAGAAGTCGGTAATCTGACGAACGGAGGCTCCGGACACGACCCGGAAATCTTCCGATCGGTAGCCCATTTTTTTCACGGTGCCTTTGGAGCCGGAAACCGGGAATGGCCCCAGGCTGAAATACCATCCAAAGATCCGGGAGGCCATGCCCAGGGGATGGACCATGGTCAGGGTGTGGACGTCTCCCCAGACCCAGTTCTTGGGATCGGGACCCCACCGCATGGAGACGCGTGTTACGGCCTTCCGAAAGGCGGCTTGAAGTATCTCGGGCAGCTCCTCGACGGGCGGCGTGCCGATCCGGTCGATCCAGTGTCCGGCTCCCCGCTTCAACACCGTTCGAACCATGGTGTCGGGGAGATTTCCGCGGGAACGGTACGCCCGGATCAGGTCTTCCCCCAGCTCGTCCTGGAAGATCTCCTCGAACAACTGGCGGTGGAATACGGCGAACAACGTGGGCGCGGCTTGGCCGGCGTCCATCAGGTAGTCCCAGCCGCGCAATATTTCGAGGGCTTCTCCTACCGGGTCGGCGGCGGGGGGAGGTGGATCGAAAGCCTCCAACACCAGGGGAGTCAGCTCACGGGCCGCCGGAAGAAGGGAATCGCTCTGCAGGCGCTTCATGTCGTCCACGGAGAGCCTGTCGTGAGACGTCAGAACCTCGCCAATTCGGCTGATCCGGTCCACCGGCTCCCACCAGGCGGAGATGTAGAAGGGGCCGGGCGGCTCCACCGTGGGGTTGTTGGCCGAGGCCAACCAGCCCCGGGGCGGGTCGAAACTGACCGGATGCTCGTCGAAGGGATGGAACCCGTTCCACTCCTCGCTGCCGTCCCAGCCGACCCTGAAGCGGGTTCCCTCGTTTCGGCCTTCCAGACGGGGAAAGGCGCCGACGGTCTGCATGCCGATGTGTCCCTCTCGATCGGCGTAGACCACGTTCTGGGCCGCGGTGCCGAACCAGGACATGGACCGGCGGAACTCATCCCAGTTCCCTGCCCGGTTCAGGAGCCACAGACCCTCCAGCTCGTTGGCGTGCTTCGCCGCATGCAGGGTCCAACGGAAGGAGATTGGCTTCTGAATCTCGGGGAGGAGGTGGTTGACCAGAGGTCCGTGAGGTGTGGACAGCACCTCCAACGACCGGGCTTCTCCACCCCTCACCCGGATCGTCTCCACCCTTTTGTCCAGGTCCACCCACTTGCCGCGGAACATGACCTGACCGGGACGCTCGTCGTCCAATCTTTCCACGAAGAAATCGGCCGCGTCCTGCATCACGTTGGTCAGGCCCCAAGCGATGTTCCGGTTTCGTCCGACTACGACGAAGGGCAGGCCGGGAAGGGTAACTCCGGCCACGTCAAACCCGGGGGCGCGGAGCCGGGCTTGATACCAGATGGGCGGCATGGGAAAGCCCAAGTGGGGATCGTTGGCCAGGATGGCGTGCCCCGTGACGCTGCGCCGGGGAGAAACGACCCAACTGTTGCTGCCTCCCGATCCGGTGAGGGACGGAAGGAACCTACCTGGTAAGGGATGACTTGCAGGGGCCGGGATCAGCTTCCCCAGGCGATCCAGGATCACGGCCGATTCCATTGCCGGCGGCGATGCCGGTGGCACCGTCCCGCCCGGCGGATGCACCGCCGGCGATCCTCCCTGACGAAATGGGAAGAGTTCCAGCGCCCGCTCCTCCCCCATGCGCGCCGCCAATTGCTCGAAGTAGCGGTCCATCTCCCATGACAGGTTCAACTGCCACGTCATGAGCCCGATCAACCCCACGAAGTCATCCGGTTCGGCCGGCTCGAACTCATGGCGCAAGAGGGTGAACTCCAGAGGAAGGGCGCCGTCCAGATCGGAGACGGCCGTGTTGATGCCGAGAGCGTAAGCCTTTGCCGCCGAGCGAACCGGCGCACTGGCCCGCTCCAGCATCCGGCGCGTTGGACCGTGCAGGTCGATGGTCCGAAAGAGGAGATCCAGGGCCAGCCCCGGTTCTCCCACCAGCTCCGCCAAGCGTCCCTGGCCGGCGTGGCGGCTCAGGTCCAACTGGAAGAGGCGGTCCTGGGCATGGACATAGCCCAATGCGAAATAGGCGTCCTCGTCACTGCCGGCGAAAATGTGGGGGACGCCCCACCGGTCGCGTACGATTTCAACCGGCTGTTGGAGGCCCGCGACGGTGCGGGTTCCGTCGAGTTGGGGCAAGGCCCGGCGCGCCAGGTGGCGAAAGGTCAGGAAGGACCCGAGCGCCACGGCCAGCAGGACCCACGCCGCGTATCGGAGTCCTTTTCTCAAACCCTGCCCGGAGGCTGCCACTGCCCGTTCGATCGGTGGTCAGATCTGCGAATAGGAAGTCGGAATCAGAAACCAGTTCGTGATCTTGGAGACCGTGTCCTTGTAGCGCTCCATGGCCTTCATCCTGACCCAGTCGGGATGAGCCAGGAAGGCTTCCCAGCTCTTCTTGTGGGTCTCCCGATCGGTGCTCGACAGGATGTAGGTCAGGTTCGGCACGTCATGGCCCACCAGGACTTCGCCGAAGAAAACCGGACCGAGACCCGCTTCCCGCATGATCTGGGTCTCCCCCTCGTCGAACATCTGCATCTTGCGGTAGGCCGCATTCTCGTGATGGCTCTCGTAGGTCCGAAGCTCGAAGATCCGCGGCTCCCGGCCGGCTGTTTGCGCCGGCAGCTCCATGACCGGGATGCTGTCGAAGGCCTTCATCAGCTTGCTCTCGATTCGCCCGTAGGCCGGGTCGTCGATGGAGGCGGAAAAGTATTCCGACGCCGACGTCTGGTAGTCCGCGTCCTGATCCAGGATGTCGCTCAGCCGAGTCATATGGTCCAGGGTCGGATAGGGGATCAAGACGAAAATGGAGAGGTCGTCTCCCGGTTCTTGCAACGTGAAGACTCCGATTCGATCGATGCCCGCCCGGTTCAACGCGGGAATCAAGGCCGTCTCCAGGTAGCGGCTGGCGACTTCCTGCTTCTCAACGCTGTCGATGCGGTAGACGCGAAGTTCGTAGTACTCGTGCATGACCTCTCCCGCTGTTTCGCTCGCCGGAGCCTCGGAAGCCTCATTTTGGACCGCCGGGCTGCAGCTCATCGCCAGAAACATTGCCAGGCACAGCCAAACAAGATTCTGTGGCTGGAAATATTTGGAACTCATCATCTTGGCTCTCCTCCGGTTGTCCGGGTTTCTCGAATCCCGGATCAGCCGGACCAAAGTAGTAACCGGCCGAGCCGGTGTCAATCGGAGCGAGTCCTCGGTTGACAGTCTGTTCGGGTGTGACAATAGTTCTCTCCGACACCAAAATGGCACACTCGGACAAAACTGAAGGGGGTTGGCGAATGAAGTTCAGAAGCCGCCCGTCCGGCTTGGGACAGGGTCTTTCACGACTCGCCGCAGCATTCCTGTTCTCGCTTTTCCTGTGCTCCATTCCAATTCGCGCGTCGCAGGACGAAGAGGGATTCGTTTCTCTCTTCAACGGCCGGGATCTGACCGGCTGGATCGGCGACCCCCGACTCTGGAAGGTGGAAAACGGAGTGATCGTCGGTTCCACGGAGGAGAACCCGATCACGCGCAACAGTTTTCTCTCCACCACCCGGAGCTTCACCGATTTCACATTGCGGGTCTCCGTGAAGATGATCCGGGGAAACAGTGGAATCCAGTTCCGGAGCGAGCAGCACCCCGACTACGTGGTCAAGGGGTATCAGGCCGACATCGCCGAAGAAAAATACTTCGGCATGCTCTACGAAGAGGGCAAGCGCGGCATCATGGACTACTGGAAGAAGCTGAGTCCCGAGGAGAAGGCGGCGATCAATTCGCGCGCCGACCTGGCGGGTTGGAACCGGTACGAGATCATCGCCGAGGGACGCCGGATCCGGTTCATCCTCAACGGCCACCCAGTTTGCGACCTGACCGATCCCAAGGGATCGACATCGGGGATCATCGCCCTCCAACTCCACACCGGACAGCCCATGCGGGTCCTGTACAAGGACATCGAGATCAAGGCGGCCAGGACGACCGGCCAGATATGGCGCGGCAAGGAACGATTCCGAGTTGCCGCCGGCTTCCAGGTGGAGCAGGTGGCCACCGACGAATTGCTGGGCTCACTGGTCAATATGGCCTTCGACCACTTGGGCAGGCCGATCGTGGCCCGTGAACACGGTGGAATTCACATCCTGCTGGATGAGGACGGGGATGGCCGGTTCGAACGGGTCCGGGACTTCTCGAACCGGGTGCAGAAAGCGCACGGGATGCACTACCTGGGCGCCGGAGACCTGCTGGTGCAGGCCAACGGGCCCGACGGACCCGGCCTCTACCGGCTGGTCGACGACGATGGCGACGACCAGGCCGATTCCACCACCCTGATCGCCGCCAGCCGCGGCCGGATCGGAGAACACGGGCCACACGCCATCCTGACCGGCATGGACGGCGACCTGTACCTGCTCTACGGCAACTACGCCTACCCCGACGCGGCCGTCGATCCCAGCTCTCCCTCCCGGGGGCTCCAGGAGGACCATCTTCTGGAGCGCTACGTGGATCCCCGGGGACACGCCAACTCGATCCGGGTGCCCGCCGGAACCATCCATCGGCTGGATCTCGCCGGCAATCGGATCACTCAGTACAGCGCCGGTTTCCGGAACGCCTTCGACTTCGCTCTGAATCCACAGGGGGAGATCTTTACCTTCGATTCGGACATGGAGTGGGACTTCGGGCTTCCCTGGTACCGTCCTATCCGCGTCCTTCACGCGGTTCCCGGAGGGGACTACGGCTGGCGAACGGGATCCAGCAAGTTCCCCGGCTACTACCCCGATTCCCTCCCCGCCGTCGAAAGTCTGGGACGCGGCTCACCCGTGGGAATCGCCTTCTACCAGCACCGGACCTACCCTCCCAGATATCACGGAGCCCTCTTTCTGGGGGACTGGTCGCGGGGACGCATCCGGGTGAGCTTTCCGGAGCAGACCGGGGCAACGTACGTCGCCTCCGGCGAGGACTTCGTCACAGGGGAACCGTTGAATGTGACCGACTTGGACGTCGGCCCCGACGGCCTCCTCTATTTTTCGGCGGGCGGCCGATCCACCAGCGGCGGGCTCTACAGGGTCCTCCATGGCGACGCGGCGGCCGCGTCCTCCGTCGGAACCGGCTCCGGCGCCCGCAAGGCCCTGACCCAGCCCATGCACCGGTCCGCTTGGGGAAAGTTGGCGCTGACCCGGGTCAAGTCCGAATTGGGGAACCGTTGGGAAAGCGACCTGATCCGAGTCGCTCGCGACCGGGCTTCTCCTTCCGAACAGCGAGTCCGCGCCCTGGAGTTGCTTCAGACCATGGGACCGGCGCCCGTCCCGGAGCTGCTGGACCAGCTCTCCAGGGATGAGGATCCGGAGGTCCGCGCGGCCGCGGTCCTCCTGCTGGGGACCCACCCCCTGAAATCGGTCTCACCGAGCCTGCACGAGCGTTTGGACGACTCCGACCCCCTGGTGGCGAGGCGGGCCTCGGAATCCCTGCTGCGGGCCGGATTGAACTCCGACTCTCCGCTTCCGGATCCTGAAGCGCTGGCTCGGAGCCTGCACCGCCTCATGGATCATTCCGGCCGGTTCGTCCGCCACGCCGCGAGGCTGACACTGGAGCGGATGGATCCACTCCTCTGGACCTCCTGGGTTCTGGGCGATTCCGTGCGGGAGCGGCCTCACGGGGCTCTGGAGGGCCTTCTGGCCTTGATCCGGGTTGGAATCCCGGGTCCGGACTGGAACGCCATTCAGGAAAAGCTCCTGGAATACAGCCGCGAACCCATGACCGGGGAGACCCGACTGGCCTACCTGCGAATCTGCCAGTTGGCCTTGCTGCGCGACCCGGCGCCGGCAACACCGGGACGCGAAAAATTCGCCTCCCAACTCGGCTCCCGGTTGCTGGACCTCTATCCCACAGAAAGCCCTCTGGTGAATCGGGAGTTGGAAACGCTCCTGGGGCACCTGCAGACGCCGGGCGCCATTGAGGCGCTGCTTCGGGATCTGAAGCCGGAAAAGTCCCAGCCGGACCAGATCCATACCATTTACGCTCTTCGATCCATCAAGCAGGGTTGGAACCGGGCTCAGCGGAACACCCTGGTCGAGTGGTTCGACCGGGGATGGCAGATGCCGGGTGCGGCCAGCATGCACGGCTACATTACCCGTCTCTGGGAAGACGTTCTGGACCTGCTTCCGGCGGAGGAGCGGGACCAAGCCGAGGCGCGGGAGGCAGAACTGGCGCGGAAGCGGGCGGAGCGGGTTCTGGAGCTCATCAGCGGAGAGCCTCCACCGGAGCGATCGCGGCTCACCCAGATGAGTTTCGAGGAATTGAGCCTGTACCTGGAATTCGATCCCGGGGCCTACGAGAGGGGGAGCGCGGAACGGGGACGGGCCGTATTCCACCGGGCCAAGTGTTCCAATTGCCACGTGTTCGGCAGCGAGGGCCGGGGCGGCGGACCCGATCTGTCGACGGCGGTCAAGCGCTTTCGCCGTTCCGAGATCCTGGAGGCCATCATGTTTCCCTCCAAGGTCATCTCCGACCAGTACACGGCGCTCATCGTCGAGGCGAAGGGACGCGAGCCGTTGACCGGAATGCTGGCGGATGAGACAGAAGAGATGTTGACCCTCATCGACGCCACCGGAGAGAGAATCGAGATTCTCAAGAACCTCGTTACCGATCGGCGAACCTCCCGGATCTCCATCATGCCCGAAGACCTGCTGGAGGCCATGACCACGCAGAACCTGGTGGACCTGTTCCTGTTTCTGGAGCGGGGCTCGGGATTCTGACCGGGACTTGAAGCGCGGCTCCGGTCAGGCGTCGGGATTCGGCACCCAGATCAATTCGGGAACGCGGACGACACGGGTTCTCCACCGGGACCCGTCCAGTTCCAGGATCCGGGCGCCGGGGGGAGCAGGATCGAACTCCGGGATCTCCCCCTGGGGCAGGAACTGGAAAGCCGTGGAGGGGGCGGCCAGAACTGCCGCCTCACCCAATTGACCCCGGAACTCGTGGTGGACATGACCGCAGCAGATCAACCGCACCTGAAAAGCCGCAGCCAAAACCCGTTGCAGATGCTCGGCGTCCTCCAGGCCGATCCGGTCCAGCCAGGGGCACCCGACCGGAACCGGAGGGTGATGGATGAAAAGGATCGTAGGAACTCTGGAGTCCGCCTCCAGTTCCTTCCTCAACCAATCCAACTGGCGGCGGCCCACCCGGCCGGAGACGGAACCGGGCAGCCGGGAATCCAGCCCCACAAGCTTCCAGCCCGGCAGGTCCAAGCAGAAGCCGAAGGAGTCGCGGCCGGAACCGGCCATTTCGGGGAACACCTCCCGCATGAACGCCCGGCAGTCGTGATTCCCGGGGATCATCCGCCAAGGCGTGTTTCGTGCCTCCAACGTCCGCCTCAGGAGCCGGTAGGTTTCCCGCCGCTCATCGTGTGCCAGATCCCCGGTCAGGATCACCCAGTCAAAGCCGGAGGCCTCTCTATCCAAATGGCGAAGGACCTGGCGAAAGGATCGCCAGGTGGGGACATCCCGAAGCCGTGAGTCCGGGTCGGACAGGAGGTGAGGATCGCTCAATTGCAGGATTCGAATCGGCATGGGAAGCGGTCAGCGTTCAGTGTATAGTTTTTTGCACCAACTGGGACAATGCACCACGAACCTACGGATTTTACCTGCCTACATCTGAATGGATATTCATTCCGCTCGCTCATTTTATCGCGCCTTCAATCGCCCGTCGCTCTCTGACGACGAAAGGGCCCGGTGCACCCGGGCTATCGAGAAATTTTCCGAGAACCCGTTTCATCCAAGTCTGAATTACGAGCGTCTTGGCGGCAGCTCCCGACAGAACCAGTGTTCGATTCGTGCATCTCAGGAACTTCGCATTATTCTTGCGGTGGATCCTGACTTTTCAAGTCCTGAAAGCGTTCTGCTGCTTTACGCCGGACACCACGACGCAGCATATCGATGGGCCAGCCGTCGCGGGTACTATACCGACGCCGAGGGCACAGTGAATCTGGGCAACGTGGCACCACCCGACACGGCGCTTGCGAACGCCATCTCTTCCCTGTCTGACTTCGAAGAATGGCAGTTGTTCCTGCATCCGGATCAGGAGCCGTTAGTAAAGCGCCATTATGTCGGTGGGGAGGCTCGTATTCGGGGTGCGGCCGGTACCGGCAAGACCGTGGTCGCCCTGCATCGGGCGGTCGAACTCGGCCGACGATACGCCGGCGAGAAGGTTCTGTTCACGACGTTCAGCCGATCGCTCACGATGCACCTAAAGCATTTGTACAGGCGGATGCCGAACGCACCGGAGAACGTGGATTTTCTCAACATCGACCGTGTCGCGTATCGCTTGGTGAAGCAGTGGGTCGACGGGCAGAAGGTCGATGCGGCGTTTGAGGCAGCCTACCGGGAAATCGTTCCGGGCACGGCATTGGAGCGATGCCGCCGTGACTACGTCAAGGATGAGATCGAAAAGATCATCAAGGGCCGCGCGGCGACGCGGGAACAGTACCTCGACACGGGTCGGTTTGATCGCCTCGGTCGCAGGCGCAGATTCACCCGCGCCGACCGGGAACTCTGCTGGAGACTGCGGGAAGCCTGGGATGACGAGATGCGCAAGGACGAAACGACAAGTTTCGCAGATGTCCTGATCGCCGCACGAAACCGAGCCTGGGCACGAGAGGCCGGAGAATACCGGGCCGCCATCGTCGACGAGGCACAGGACATGACGCTCGTCGGCATGCAACTGGTACGGGCTCTGGTGGCGGGTAAACGGGAGAATCGTGTGCCCCGAGACGGCCTGCTGATCCTGGACGACGCCGCCCAACGCATCTACGCGGGAGGCTTTCGGCTGGCCTGGGCCGACCTTCGGGTCAAGGGTCGTTCCGAGATTCTGAGGACCAACTACCGCAACACTCGACCCATCGTCGAGGCGGCGAAGGCCGTTCGCGGAGATGTCCTGCCCGTGATGGAAGACAATGACGATGGCGCCGCCCTGCACGCCGATTTCGAACAGACGGAGGGTTCCCTTCCGGTCTTCATTCGAGTGGCTCCCGGGGGCGAAGTGTGCGCCATCGCCGATGAGGTCCGAAAGCTGGTTGATGATGGGAGCATGACGCATGAATCCATCGGCGTGCTGATGCGCAGCAACGTCGATGCCGATCGGGCGGCCAAGGCGCTTTTCAGGAAGGAAGTCCCATGCGCCATGTTGAAGGACATGCGCCACGGAACCCTCGGCGACGGAGTGCGAGTCGGCACCTTCGACCGCAGCAAGGGTCTGGAGTTTCGCGCCGTCCTCATTCCTCGTCTCGGGGCTTCGATATTCCCCCACAAGGAGGAAGACAGATACTTGCAACAGACGATCCCGGGCCTGCCGACCACGGTCCGGGAGCCCACTGACGAAGAGAGGGAAGCCCGTCAGCTCGAATTGGATCGTCTCTATGTCGGCATGACCCGCGCCAAAGAGCGATTGTATATGATCGCCGACGAGGCACCGTGCCCGGAAGTAGAAAACGCCAGACGCTTCTTTCGGCGGGATCGTCACCGGATCGGAGGACCGATTACGTCCGATCCATGACCGGCGATTCGCACCCGGCCTGGAACGGTTGTCCCTCCTTTGTAGTTGCTATATCCTGCGCCCTTGTC
>JAPOYZ010000537.1:10427-12635 GCA_026706325.1 Candidatus Aminicenantota bacterium | reverse complement strand
CGGCCGGCGCGTTTCGCGGCCGCCTCCGGCGGCGGGCCGGCGGGGACGCCGGCGGACCCAGTGTGAGGCTAGAGCGACGCGACCAGGGCGGCGATCGACACAAAACCTCGATGCTCCATGCCCCGGGCTCCGCTTCTTCCCGGGGCCAGACCTTGGCTCGCACCCGGGCCTGTCCATCCTCCAGCAACACCGAGAACTTGGCCCGGTACCAGACGTCCGGATCCCAGGGGAAGGCCACGTCATGCCTCAGGCGCGGCAGCGGCGACCAGGTCTCGATCCGCAGCCTCTTCCTCATCCCCATCATGATGAAGCGGTAGCGGCTGTTGATCAGGCCCATGTCCGGCTTGAAACGTTTGCGGGCCAGCTTGCCCAGCACGTCCGCCTCCACCGTATACCCACCCGGGATGGGAGGAGTGGCATAGGCTCGAAGCCTCATGAAGGGCGGGGAAGGACGCGCCTTGGAGGCCAGCTTCTTGAGCACGTTGCCTTCCGCCTCGACGACTTGCGTCTTGGAGGCCACGCCCACCCAACCGGGCGGCACGGAGCCGGCCGCCAGCGACTCGAAGTCCTCGTGGATCGGCAGGTCGGGAGCGATCCGGATCCGTGCGGCAGCGCTCAGTCCGTTCGAACCCGTGGCGGTCACCAGACCCCCTGAGAATCCCTGCCGGTTCGAGGCAGTGAATGTCCCGTCCGGCACGATGGCTCCGGACACGCCGCTCACCGACCACTCGACGCTGGCCGGCGACGGAGCCGAGCCGACCGAGTCGAATTGGAGTGCCTTCAGGCGGATCTGCTCGCCGGGTCTCAGAGTCGCCTCCGCCGGCACCACCCGAAGGCTGTCCTTGGATCCCGGTTCGGGGCGCGCCGTCTCGCTCGGAGCCGGAGGCGCCTCCACAGCCTGCACTTGCCCGCCTGACCTCCCCAGACAGTAGATGCCGTATCGGGTCATGAAGTAGACGCGTCCGCCGACCACGGCCGGAGAGCCGAAGATCTCGTCCACGGTGCCGTCCGGCCTCTCGAACACCTCCTTGTCCAAGGAGACGCATCGGTTCCCCTCGTCGCGGAGGATGTGGAAGATGCCGTTCTGTTCTCCCACGTAGATCACGCCGTCGCTGGTCACCACCGGCGATCCCTTGCCGACGCGGCCCATGTTGTATTCCCAATGGATCTCGCCGCTGGCGGCGTCCATGCAGAAGAGGTTCGCGCTATTGTCCACGGCGTAGAGCCGGCCGTTGGCGACCGCGGGCGAGGCATACCCGAAGGTGTGACCGTCATGCCGCCAGACGACGCCGCTATCGGTGATGTCCCCCGTCCCGGTCCCGTCGATGCAGACGATGCTCCCCATCCTGGAGGTGTGCAGGTTCTCCTCGCTGTGAGACAGGTAGGCCCGGTCTCCGTCCACCACGACGGATGCGTTGAGGCCCCGTTTGCTGAGACGGAACGTCCACCGCTTTTCTCCGTTGCGGGCCAGCATGCCGTATGCGTTTCCGTCGGCCGTCGCCGCCACCAGCATCCGCCGGCCGCCCATCACCGCCGTCACCGGGGTGGAGTAAGTCGTGTCCAGCGGCTGTCCCCCCGGTGCCGCCCACCACTGGATGTCCCCGCTTTTTCTGTGGAAGGCCACATATCGATGGAGCGGCCGAGCCAAATTTCCCCAACTCGAGTTGAGGTAGCTCACGACGACCCGGTCTTCGTCCAGGATGGGAGTGTGCAGACGTCCCCCGTAACCGCTGATCCGGCCCAGCTCCTCCGTCATGGAGATCTTCCAGACCTCATGGCCGTCGCGGGTGAGGCAGAAGAATTCTCCCCCGGTGGCGTGTGCATAGATCCGGCCCGATTCGGGGTCGCCCACCAGGGCGGTCCACCCCACCCGGTTCTCCACGATGTCGGTATGGAAGACGTTGAACCGTTTCTCCCAGAGTTTGCGGCCGGTAAGGGCGTCGAGCGCCACGATCCGCTCCGCCCGCTCAGGTCCTTCTCCCACCGGCAGGATGGCGAACAGTCGCCCGTCCAAGATGATGGGCGTGGTCCGGCCTCCTTCGTCGAACTTCCAGAGAAGACCCTCACCACCCTGATCCCAGGAGGTGACGGCGGCCGCTTCCGGGGCCGCTCCGTTCTGGTTCGGTCCGCGCCAGTAAGGCCAGTCCGCGGCTAGGACCGGGTGGATGGTGATCCATGCCAGGGCAACGACTGCAAATATTTTCAAAC
>JAPOYZ010000537.1:0-10417 GCA_026706325.1 Candidatus Aminicenantota bacterium | reverse complement strand
CCTCCTGCGACGACTAGCTTCGTGGAGTGTTCATTATCAACGGAACGGCAGATGTCTTCAAAAAGCAAATGCACCGGCACGAATGAAGGCGTCACCGGGCAAACAGGGGCAGCATGATGTGTGACGGCCGGCTCCGGTCATGAAACACGGTGTTGCGGGCGATGGCCCAACTCCGTTCCCGGCCCAGCGGCTCCCCCGTGTTGGGATTGACGTCGAACCGCGGGAAGTTGCTGGAGGAGACGTCCAGGCGAATCCGGTGTCCTTTCCGGAAAACGTTGGCTGTGGGGTAAAGGACGATGGTGATGGAGACGACTTCTCCCGGCTCCAGGAAGCGGGCGGTACCGGAATCCTCGCGGTACCGGGCGCGGACGATGCTGTCGCTCAGGTTCAACGCATAGCCCAGCGGGTAGTCCGGGCTGGCTGGATAGACGTCGATGAGCTTGGCGGTGAAGTCGGTGTCCCGTGCGGATGAAGAAACCCAGAGTTTGACCTCCATGGGACCCGCGATCTCCAGGTCCTCCTCCAACGGAGGCGTTTCGAACACCAGGACGTCGGGACGGGAGCCCAGGGGCAGATAGGGAGGATTGCATCCAAAGAAGTCCGACCCCTCGGTCTGGTCGAACCCACCGGCCGGGCTCACGGCCTCGATCATGGTCGGCGTGGGGACCGATTCCGGCCGGATCCCAACGGGCCAGGGATGGATATAGCTCAGAGAGGAGAAATTCCCGCCCACGGTGGGGACCGGACGCCGCGGATCGTAGGAGTAGCTGGTGGAGGACTCTTCCCCGTCCGGGGGGCTGGTCGACAGGGTCCGGTCCGGGTGGAGGTAGTAGGGCGTGGGCGCCGCCTGCGGCAACGGCCAGCCGTCTCCCTCCCGCCAATGCCCCCCATGATCCAGATTGCCCAGGCGCGTCCTGCGCCCGCTGCCGCCGCCCATGAGGAACCACCGGACGGCCGGCATGCGGGCCGCATCCGTTTCCCGTCCCTTGAGCCATTGGTCGAACCAGTCCAGGTGGAGGCGGTCCAGACTCTCCAGAGGCGCCTCGGGACCCAGGTCCACGTCACCGGAAATCTGCTCCTCAGTGGTGTAGGTGCCGTGCACCCAGGGGCCCATGACCACCTTCACCGGTCCCTTCTTGGCCTGCCTCAGAGCCTGGAAGGCCTCCAGCGTGGCTCGGGTATAGGAGTCGTACCATCCTCCGATCAGGAGGATGGGGACGTCCGAGTGCTGTTCCAGGAACTCCTCGATCGCCAACCCGGGTTGTTTCCAGAACTCGTCGTAATCCCCGCGCCGGACCAGATCCAAGGCCCAGCGCTCGTAACCCGGGAGCAGCGCAAGCTGGCTCTGTCCCCTTCGCAGCGGCAGCCGCCGGAGCCAATGCCGAAAATCGGGACCCGACGCCAACCCCTCCTGCACCCAGGGTTGAGCCCTGGTTTCGGTGTTCCCGTGATTGACGGAGTGCCAGAAGGCCCAGGCCAAAAAGCGAAGCTCGTAGGCGCCGCCCTGCCGAACCGAGCTGGTGTAGGCGTTCCAGCCACCCATGGTGGGGATCATGCAGGCGAGATGAGGGGGATTCTGCGTGGCCAGGCTGCTCTGGGTCCACGCCACGTAGGAGGTGCCGTACGTTCCCACTTTCCCCTCGCACCACTCCTGGCGGGCGGTCCACTCCACGGCGTCGTAGCCGTCGAAGGGTTCGTTGACCAGAAAGACCAGGTCTCCGTCGGAGGAATGGCAGCCCCGGCAGTCCTGGACCACAACGGCATATCCATGCTCGGCGTATCGCTCGGCCCGCCGCATCCGCTCCAGGTCATGCTTGCCGTAGGGGGTCCGTTCCAGGAGGGCCGGCAGGGGTCCCGGGACGTCGGCGGGGCGGTAGACGTCGGTTCCCAGGCGGACACCGTCCCGCATCGTGACCATGACGTTTCGTTCGATCCTCAGGGCCATGGGCGGATCTCAATCCAGGAGCGCGTCCAGTTCCACCATGGGGATGGATCGGGAGCTGACGGCCCGCTCCACCGATCCTAGGTCCTTGAAACCGTGGCCCGTCACGATGCAGACGGCCCGATTCGAAGCGGACACCGATCCTTCTGATCGGGCCTTCAGGTAGCCGGCGTAAGCGGTGGCCCCGGCGGGCTCGCAGTAGACGCCCCGGCTGAACAGCGCCTCTTGGGCGCGAAACACTTCCCGGTCGCTCACGGACTGCCCGCTGCCGCCCGTCTCCAGGACGATGTCCAGGGCCAGTTGGGCATCGATGACGTTGGGGACCTGAAGACCCGAAATGACCGACGTGCACTCCACCTCCACCGCTTGAGTTTCCCCCCGGTCCAGGGGTCCGGTGACGGTGGCGCAGCCCCGGGGCTGGACGGCGTGGATCCGCGGCACCCGTGGAATCCGTCCCTCGCGGAAATAGTCGTCGAACCCGCGGGCAATGGCCGTCAGCAGGCCCCCTCCCCCGATGGGAACGAAAACGTCGTCCACATCGTCCAAGTCGTCGGCGATCTCGTAGCCGATGGTCTTGACCCCGTCCATCCCTTCGGGGCTGAAGGTGAAGGCGGAGATCTGGAGTGCGGCGCTTCGGGCCGGCGCTTCCCGCTGCAGCCGTTCCATCACGTCGCGGCTGGCCGCCGGGTCCAGTCCGAAACCCCGGACCCGTTTCAGGACCGCCCCGTACGCCAGCATCTGGACCGCCTTCCCCGCCGGCGTGGTCTCCACCAGAAAGATGTGGCAGGGGATGCCGGCCCGGGCGCAGTAGGCAGCTAAGGCCGAGCCGGTGTTGCCGGAGGAGGTGGCCAGACAGGAACTCAGGCCCTGCTCCCGCATCCAGGAGACGGCAGAGCTGGCGAACCGGTCCTTGTAGGAGCCGGAAGGGTTGAGCTGTTCCATCTTCAGGAACGGTCCGCCGTCCAAATGGACCAGGGGCGTGGCGCCCTCACCCAGGGTGAGAATGTGACGGGTGTCGCGGACCGGAAGGTATCGGTGGTATTTCCACATGGTCTTCTTGTCGGCTGGCGCGGAACCGCGGTCAACTCCCTGGCTGTTACTTGTAGAAGTACCTCCGGACGATATGGCGGGGCGGCGCCGGCGTCGCTTTGCTGACGGCGATGACCAGAAAGAAGGAGACGGCCAGACCCCAGATGATGGGGTCGAGCCCCAGGAGCCGGTAGGAGGAAAACCGGCCGTAGGCGAAATAGCCGGCCCCGTAGAGGGAGAGGTGGAACAGGAACCCTCCCAACATCCCCGCCGTTGCTCCCCAGGTATTGACTCGGGGCCAGTAGAGCCCCAGTACGACGGGGGCCAGAAAGCACGAGGCGAGTCCGCTGCCCGTGTAGACGATGATGTCCTGCAGGAACAGGGGCGGGTTCACCGCTCCCAGCACCGCGGCGAAGCCGACCACGAAGGTGAAGACATAGCTCATCCTCTTGATGGTCCGCTCCGGCGCCTGCGGATTGATGTTGCGCTGGTAGACGTCCCGGACCAGGGCGGAGGAGATCACCAGCAAAAAGCTGTCCACCGTGGACATGACGGCGGCGAACGGGGCCGCCACCAGGATTCCGGCCATCCAGGGCGCGCCGGCGAAGCCGCTGAGAAAGACGGCGACGGCCGGCATGATCCGGTCCGACTCCAGTTCCATCCCGGGCAGGAAGATGCGGGCGCAACAGAAGATGATCACCAGCGGAAAGTAGATCAGGGAGTAGTAGATGGCGACGGTGAAGATGGAGCGCTTCAGGGTGCCGGACCCCTTGAAGGCCATCAGGCGGACCATGGTGCTGGGCTGGCCGGTCCCGGAGATGGCCCACATGAAGAAGAAGGAGAAGGCCAGGCTCAGAGGGAGGAATCCCAATTCGCTGTAACGGTCCGGACCGGGTCCGCTCACGTACACTCAGGGACGATCGGCGCCGTAGCGATAGGGCTCGGTCGCGACCCGCGCGGCGCTGACCGACGGCGGGGCCCTGGGCAGCGTTCCCGCCGACAGCCGTTCCCGGATACTCGCCGCTTCCTCCTCCGAAACGATCTCCACCACCTGAATCTCCTGGGCCCGGGTCGAGCCTCGGGGGATCACGACTTCCTGGCTGGTTCGCAGCAGGCGCGGCGCTTCTCCATCGCCGGACGCGTCCAACCAGACACCGGAGCGGATGACGGTGTCCTGGGAGGCGGGCGCGGCCAATTCCAGGTCGACGACTCCCAGGCGGGGCGGAACCATGCGGCCGATACGCTGGGTGGCCGAATCCAGACCGCCGACGGCAATGAGGGCCAACGGGAGCATGACCACCACCCCCGCCACCATGACCACGCCCTGCATCACGTCGGTCCAGACCACCGCGTGAAAACCGCCGTAGGTGGTGTAGAGGATCACGGCCACGGCGAAAGTCAGAAGGCAGAGCAGGTAGCCCGGGTCGACGCCCTGAGTGAAGCTCAGACCCTGCGTCGCGTCCGCGACCCGCAGGACGCTGCTGCGGAAGAAGGGGACGTCCAGCAGCAAGGTCTTGAGGATCAAGCTGCCCGACTTGAACTGGGCCACCAGGTTCACCGACATGAAGAAGATGATCATGCCGGTGCAGAGGAGACCGAACCCGGCGCTTTCGAACCGGTCCCGCAGGACGTCGGGGACGGTGATGGCACCCGTCCTACGGGCCAGTTGATTGATCCGCTTTCCCAGCAGGCCCATCCCGCAGATGGGCACCACGATGTAGCTGCCGATCCAGAGCCCCAGGATCCATCCGTGGGTGTAGATCTTGGAGGGGAAGCCGGTGAAGCTCCCTCCCGATGCGCTGGTGGCGGCGAAGGTGAGGGCGAAGGCCCAGACGCCCAGACTCCGGCTCCCCAGAAAGTATTCCGAGAGGAAGCTCTTGGTCCTGCGCAGGCGGTTGGACATCCAGGCCAGAAACAGGACGCCCAAGGTGTAGACCAGGAACGTGAACAGGGCCGCGTTCGAACCGTATGAGGGAGCAGGCGCCAAATCGGTCAAGACGTCGCCTCGCTCCGATTTCCCGCGGTTGCGGCCTCAGCCCCGGCCCGGTCCTCCCCCAGATCGTCTTCGACAAAGTAGAAGAAGCAGAACCAGGCCGTGAACAGGTCTGCGGCGATCCAGGGAATCAGGATGCCCCAGAAGAGCCAGGTCGGAACGCCGAAGGTGGTGTGGACCTCCCCCGGAGGCAGACCATAGCCGTTCAAGTAGCAGTAAGGGACGGCCCACACCAGACCCACCGCCCACGCGCTGGCGATGAGGATGGCCTCCCGCCGGGAGTGGAGAAATACCGGGTCGTAACGGTCTTCGGGCGTGGATCGAGTGTCCGGGGCGTCCATGTGAGGAGTGAAGCCTACTAATCCACGGGTGCAAGGGCAAGATGGGGGAGCGCCGACGTTCTTGCGACCGACCTCCCGTGCAACGACGCCGCGACAGTCGGTAGTCGGAGAGTGTTTGCTAAAATGAAATCCAATGGTTCGACGAAAACCGAACTTCGAGGTTTCCACCGGAAGGACCAACAGTGGAGCCTCGCCTTATAAGAAGGTGATGGGAGCCATCCTTTTGCTGGCCTTGGTGGCGGGAATCTTCATCTACCGCGGATGTGGACAACTAAGCGCCTTGGAGCGTCAGAATGTCCAGGTCACCGAGACTTTGATGAAGGTCGTCCAGCGCCTGGAGCAGGTGGAGGAAAAATCCGGCCAAGCCCTCGACCGGGCCCAAGAGGCGGCGCGCAGTGCCCTGGAGGCGGCCCGGGGAAGGGACGCAGCCGACTCGGCCCGCCGCAAAGCGGAGCGAGACCGGGCAGAAGCCCGGCGGAAAGCGGAGGCTGCCCAGGAAGAGACTCGCGCCGCCCAGGAGGAGGCCCGGACCGCCCGCGAGGAGGCAGAGCGAATTCGCGCGGAACGGGAACGGGAGTTGAATCGCCTCCACAAGGTGTTGAGCGGGATCGTCGAAACGCGCAGGACGGCTCTCGGCGTCGTGATGAACCTGGGCAGCGAGGCCGTCGAGTTCGACTTCGACAAGGCGACGTTGCGTCCCGAGAACCGGGAGCTGTTGAGCCGGATCGCCGGTGTCCTCCTGACCTCCAAGAGATACCGGGTCCAGATTCACGGGCATACCGACGACATCGGCAGCAGCGAATACAACGAGAGGCTCTCGGAGCGGAGAGCCGACGCCGTACGGAACTACCTGGTGGACGCCGGTATCGATCCTGGCATCATCAGCATCAAGGGCCACGGCAAGGCCAACCCGCTGGTGCCGGGAACCACAGCCCAAGCCAGGGCCAAGAACCGGCGCGTCGAAATCGGAATCATCGACACCGCTATCAGCTACGGGCCGGTCGCCTCGGAACCCTGAGCCATCCCATCGAGCCGGGAATCACTCGACCTCGAAAATGGCCTCCACTTCGACCGGGATGTTGCCGGGGAGGGATCCCATCCCCACGGCGCTGCGCGCGCCTTTACCCGGGTCGCCGAAGACCTCCATCATCAATTCGCTGAACCCGTTGATGACCTGGGGCTGCTCGCCGAACTCAGGTGTGGCGTTGACCATCCCCAGTACCTTCACCACCCGGACAACGCGGTCCAGGGAGCCCAAAGTATTCCGGACGGTGCTGAGGATGCACAGTCCGGTGACCCGCGCCGCCTCTTTGGCTTCCTCGGCCGTCAGTTCGACGCCTACCTTTCCTGTGATCTGGGTTCCATCGGCCCGGTTGGGACCATGACCGGAGACGAACAACAGATTTCCGACCTGAACCGCCGGCCGATAAATGGCCACCGGCTGAGGCGCGTCCGGAAGTTGGATATTCAGTTCTTCGAGTCGTTGTTCAGCTGTCATTGAATGCTCCTTGGAATTCGTGCGCGACCGGGCGACATTCACCTTTTGCCCGGCAGTCGGAACCTCCTCGCCGACGGGAACCCACCCGGGAGGCCCGGTCAGGATAACGCGCCGCAGGAGGGCGTTTCAAACAGAGGAGCGCATGTCGGGCTCGATCAGGATCGGTTTTACGGCGACTGCCATCTCCGGAATACGCGGCGAAGATCTTCAACGAAGCGCCGAAACGAAGTGTCGAGTTGCGCTGCCCGGTCGATGTCCATATGGTGCACGATGTCCTCCGCGTACTCGATTCCCCCAAAGTAAGGCAAGCGGCCTGTGTCCCGTATGGCCTCGGTCAACCGATGCTTGTAGCGATTTCGGCTACATTTCAGATCCGGTGCACTGCATCCACGGCCGAACACGTCCCTGAAGGCTGCCCCGTCCAGCAACAACCAGCGTTCGATATGGGGATCGGGAATCGCAAGTACGACCGAAACGGGGATGTTGGGAATCGAAATCGCCCTGCTGCGATCGTGAAGTCCTTGGCAATTAGCGTCGGTGGCGACGATGATCAGATCAGGCCAGGGACTACCCTGGCGTGCCAAGTCACGCATGAAGACGCCAAGCTCTGCAATGACTCGAGCGTGGCCCCTACTGAACTACGCCAATCGAGCCGCGTCGCAATACCGTAGTCCCCGGCAATTCGCTTTAGTAGTGCCTCTATGACTTGTTGATGCGCGTGATCCTCGACAAAAAGTGCGATCTCACGCATCGAAGTCCCCTCTCAGGATACGCTGAGAAATAGGAAGCCTCGCCCGGTTATCGTCAAAGGCCGCGTCGATATCATGGCGTTGACCTAACGGACCCCACGTCGAAAACGGATCGACTCGGGTGTTGCGGGCCGATCGACGTACCACAAACAAGGACTTCCCCCCCACCTTGTCGGGTAGGATCGGGGAGTGGGTCGTGACGATATACTGGGTGTTCGTCAAGTTCTCCTGTGTTTTCAGAAATTCAGCGATGAGCTGAACACGGCGCGGATGAACACCGTTTTCCGGTTCCTCGAAGCCCACCAGGGCCGGGGATTCCTTGACCCCGGTCAATGCCAAGAGCCCAAGCATTCGAAGCGTGCCTTCTGAGAGTACGCGGGCGGGAATCGCGACACCGCCTTCCCTAAGACGGAGTTCGACCTCACCAAGATTGCTCACCTCGACCTCGATGCCCTCAATGTTGGGCATCAGTGCTTGGAGCGCCTTCTCGACCGCCTCAAATTGATTGGGATCAACTGACTTCAGCGTGTTGAGAAACGAGGCGAGCTCCTCACCCATCAGTCCAATATGACGCACTTCCTTGACCGGATTCGCCGCGCGCATCCGTTCCCGCGGCTCAAAGTAAAAGAACAACCAGTTTTCCAGTTCGCGCCGTGCTGCCACCAAGTGCGGATAGTGTGGCGGGTAGTGCGGCATGGAAAGGATGCTGTAGTCCAAGAAACGATCATAGTAAGTGGGGTGTGCTTGCCCTTCCAACCGCAGGTGTATCTTCTCACCCTGCCGTTCGATGAAGGGTTTGCGCTTGCCGGTTGGTTCTCCCTTTGAATTCAAGGCGGCCAGATATTCGTCGGACACACGCAAGATTCCCGATCGGGGTAGCATCTCGATCCCGAGACGGTAGCGAAGCTCGCGTTCACGCACACGGGCTTGGACCTTGGATTTGCGTTGAGTGCCAGTGACGCCGCTGGGACGGCGCATTTCTTGGATCTGGCGGTTGACTGTCTCTACTATGGCATCCGACAGACGCAAATCGGCCTCTATGCAAAACGAGAGCACTTCCTGTTCGAGCAACCCTTTGATTCCCTGGGTCCCGATAGTGAAGGACTCCAATGGTTTGCCTCGATAGGGCGGATCAAATGCCTCTTTCAAGGTCCTGCTCGTTCCCAACTTCGACAGTAATTGCAAGGCGTCCAGGAAATTGCTCTTGCCGGCGGCATTCGGACCAAACAGGACGGTGAGAGGTTCCAAATTCACTTCAATGTTGGTGAGCGACTTGTATCCGTCGATATGAATTCGCTTCAGCATTCGACGTCTCCCAAGCTTACATTGAGGCTCAACAGACCAGGAATCGAGAATAACGGGTCGGACCGACCAACGGGCCGATTGACCGGTTTTGTTGGGCTCGATCAACTCCAATTCTCTCACTTCTCACCTCATATTTCTCACTTCTCGTCTTCCCTTGACTTGAGCCGGGGCCTGGTTCAATCTTCCGCAGGACGGACCGAATATCGAATTCCGGCCGTGTGCGGCGCACCATGGACCGTGGTCGCCCGGCGTCGCCCGGAACGGCGCGAACGCCCTGAACTGGATGATCGACGCGGCCAGATCATGACCTCTACCTTCCGAATCGCTACCGACATGCCGCCGTTCCTCGCCGATCTCGAGTCCCGCGGCCTCGTCTCACAGAAGACGGTCGAGCTGACCGATCAGGTTCTCACCAAGTCGCTGCCGCCCCTGTACGTCGGCTATGACCCCAGCGCCGGCAGCCTGCACGCGGGCAGCCTGATCCCGCTTCTGGGGATGGACCGTTACAAGCGTCGAGGGGGTCAGATCATCGTTTTGCTGGGTGGGGCGACGGGCCTCATCGGCGACCCTTCGGGCAAGGACCGGGAGCGCACGCTGGAGACCCACGAAGTGATCGATCGGCGCATCGGACGTTTGAAACGCCAAACCTCCGAGTTCTTCGCCCGAACCGAAGGACCCGACCCCATCTTTGTCAACAACGCCGACTGGTACCGGGACATGCACGTCATCGCCTTCCTGCGCGACGTGGGGAAGAACTTCTCGGTCAATCAGATGCTGACCCGGGATTCGGTGCGCACGCGGATCGAGAATCGGGAACAGGGGATCTCCTTCACCGAGTTCTCCTACCAGCTCCTGCAGTCCTACGATTTCCTGCACCTCTACCGGGAATACGGCTGCGGGATCCAGATGGGGGCCTCGGACCAGTGGGGGAATATCGTATCCGGAGTCGATCTGGTGCGGCGCGCTGCGGGAGCGACGGTCTATGGGCTCACCTTCCCGCTGCTGACCAACTCGGCGGGCAAGAAATACGGCAAGTCGGAAAAGGGCGCCGTCTGGCTCGACCCGGACCGGACCAGTCCCTACGAGTTCTACCAGTTCTGGTTGAACTCCACCGACGACGACGTGGGTCGCTTCCTTCGCTGGCTGACCGATCTGTCCAGCGAAGAGATCGAGACCTTGGCGGCGGCTCCACCGCACGAACGGCGGCCTCAGAAGGCTCTGGCCGAGGCGCTCACCATCCGGGTGCATGGGCAGCGGGACACCGAGACCGCCGAGCGAGCCAGCCGGGTCATCTTCTCCGGAAGGGCGGCCGACATGGACATCGCCGTCGCCGACATGGTGGCGAGATCCGTGCCCACCCTGACCGCCAGTCCCGACCTCTCCTGTCCGGTCTTGGACGCCATGGTCCGGGTCGGAGCGGCTCCGTCCAAGGCAGGCGCGAGGCGTTTGGTGAAGCAGAATGCCGTCGCCGTCAACGGAACCAGGATCGCCGACGCCACCGAGGACCTGCTTCCGCACCGCGCCCCAGCCGGCGTGGTCGTCCTGTCGGTCGGCAAGTCC
>JAPOYZ010000068.1 GCA_026706325.1 Candidatus Aminicenantota bacterium | reverse complement strand
CATGCCGGAAGAACTGGACGAGGAATAGCGGCCCGCATTTCACATCGACCCCGGCGAACAGTACTGGGCTGTCGGCATACTGCGTGACCAAGTTCGCGCAAGCGGCCCTGGCCGAGTCGCTCTGGGGTGAGCTGAGAGGGAGCAGCGTCGGGGTCAGCCTCATCTGTCCCGGCCTGACGGAGACAGAGTTTCACAAGGTGGCCCAACTCACCGCAGGTGCCACGCCCGCCCTGACGCTGTTCCGGCCGGCGACCTCAAAATCCGTTGCTCGAACCATTGTGGATTCGGTTCGCCGGCGGCGCCGGGAAGTGCATCTGACCGGGCTGGGGCGGTTGATGGTCGGCTTGAACCGCCTGTCGCCGGCCCTGACGGCTCGTTTGATCACGCCGCTCGCCCTTCAGGCACTCAAGAAATCTCCCTGAACCGCATCCGGCGTTTCCGCAGGCAAGGGCCGGCCGTTCTCCGGATCCGCGCCACAGCCCGCACCCCGCGATTTGCCAACAGGCCAGGCCCATGGGTACTCTCTTGAACCAGCCGGGATTTCCAGTCCGGCATCGATTTCCAGACGGTCCGGCGAGGGATTGATCCAACACGGAGTGCATCGATGAGACCGAAGGATTTTACAGTCGTTGGCGGAACCGGTTCTCGACCCGTCAAGACCTCATCCCGGGAGGTTTCGGGTCAGAACCGGCGTGAATTTCTCCGGGCCGGAGGAGTCTCGCTGTTCGCGGTCGCCTCTCGAGAAGCCTCCGCCGAGGCTGTGGCTGTTGCGCCCGCGGCGCGGTCCCCGTACCGGGCCGCCATCGTGGGATGCGGCCGGAAGGGGACCGGTTACGCCAGGGGCTATGTGCTCCACCCCCGGACCGAGGTGGTGGCCGCCGCCGATATCGACCCGGCGAACCTGGAACTGTTCACCAGAAGGTTCGGCGTTCCGGGTTACAAGGACTACCGGGAGATGCTGGCCCGGGAGAAGGTGGACATCGTCTCCCCGATCCTTCCGGTAAAAGCCAATCCCGGCGTGGTTCTGGGATGCACCGGGTTCCCGGTCAAGGCGATTTACTGCGAGAAGCCCATATCCGCGAGCCTCCGGCAGGCGGACGAGATGGTCGAAGCCTGCAAGAGAAGGGGAATCATCTTCGCCGGGGGCGACATGTACCGAAACTTTCCCCAGTTCTGGCAAGCTCGAGACGCCCTGGAATCCGGGGAGCTGGGAGAAGTCCGCGGTCTGAACCTCTATCAGTCCACCAACGAGATCTCCGGGGGCGGGTGCCAGGGACTGAGCGTCATGAGGCTGTTCGCCGGGGATGCGCCCGTGGAGTGGGTTTGCGGCTGGACCCGCGGCGACCCCTTCAGCGACCAGGACCAGGGCATGGGCGGAACCGTCCGCTTCAGCAACGGCATTGAGTGCTTTATTCACAACCAGCGGGTGGCGCGCATGGGGATCGAGGTGCTCTGCAGCAAAGGAGTCTTCGTGAGCGACTGGTACACGTTTCGCCTCTTCCGGATGAAGGCCAGCGCCAAGGATCCCCGGCGGCGGGACAGCCTCGAGGAAATCCAGGGACTGTACCCCGATTCGGGACTCGGGCGCCGGGTCTATGACGACGAGGGGTGGCGGCACCCCGGAACACGTCAGATGGCCGGAATCCAATCATTGGTGGACGCCCTGGAACAGGGAATCCCGCCGCGAACCAGCGGTGACGACCTGCGGCTGGCCCTGGAATTGGGCATTGCCCTGCGCCAGTCACACCGTCAGGGCTACGCTCCCGTCCGGCTTCCGGTTCGGGACCGGGAGTTGAAGATCCTTCCTCACATCAGCCGGTATCTCAACAAGAAGGAAGTGCACGGGGAAGAGTGGTACCGGGAGCAGATGGAGGGCTGGAAACGGGATCCTCAGGGATAGCGGGATCCTAACGGACAGCAGTCCCGAAATCATGAAACCGAACTGGACCCGGAGACGATTCGTGGGCGTCGGACCGGGTGTCGCGGCCTCTTCGCTGGCGGCGTCGCGACGGCCCTCCGCGGGAACGCCGGAACGTGAAGCCGCTCCCCGCGTGGACGGCGGGAAACGGAAGCTGCCCCGCCTCATCTACTACAACGATGCCCACCACTTCCACGCCAAGCGGATCGATCCCCCGGTGAGCCGCTTTCAGCTCCAGCGTCCGGTGGACGAGGTGTTGGGGACCGGGGTGGGGATGCTGGTCCTGGGGTTGGGCTACGGCGACGTTTACTTCCACGACAGCAAGGTCGGGCGCGTCGTGGGACAGGAGAAGCAGACCTGGGAACACATCATCGACTGGCGAATCATGTGCATGGTGCGGGACGCCAGGATGCTGGGGACGGACCAGTTGCGCGAGGTGATCCGCCGGGGACGCGAGGAAAGTCTGCCGGTTCTTCCCAGCTTGAAGCTTCAGGACGGGAACCGGCCCGGCTCCCAGCGCTGTGGGTGGCTCAAGTGGAAACAGGGGAAGTCGGTCTGCATTGCCGAGCCGGACCAGAAGCATCCCGGTTTCGAGTACTGCTATGACTTTTCGTTGAACAGCGTCCGGGAAGACAAGCTGGCCATGGTCCGGGAGGTTCTGAAGGACTATCGCGCCGACGGGATCGAGTTGGACTTCATGTTCTTCTCCGCCTACTTCAAGAAGCGGGACGTGGAAAAGAACCTCCCCGTCATGAACCGCTTCGTGCGCCAGGTCCGGGAGCTGGCCGACGGGGTGGGCCGCAGCCGGAATCGGGCCATCACCGTGAGCGCGCGGGTGTTCCACAGGAAGGAAGAGAACCTCAGGGTCGGACTGGATGTCGAAACCTGGCTCCGGCAGGGGGACGTGGACCTGGTGGTGGGCCAGGTCTCGGACCAACTTTTCGAGCCGGCCGTGGACGTGGGCTGGATGGTTGACGCGGCTGGCGGCCGGGCGGGAGTCTACGTCCGTCCTCCTTTGAGAGTCTACGACGAACGGACGCCCCGCCCCACCATCGAAATGTATCGAGCCCTGGGGCAGTCCCTCAGGTCGCAGGGTGCGAACGGCCTCTATCTCGGCTACCTGCGCTGGCCACTGGCGCGAAAGGAGCATCAGATCCTCCGGGAGATGGCCTATCCGGAAACCTACCGGCGAGAGAGCAAGCGGTATTTTCTCCAGCCGGCGGAAGGGGCCGGAATCTTTACCGATCCTCCGCCTGGCCGGGTGCTTCCGCTCGCACTGAAGGAGGGCGAGTGGGCCGGATTGACACTTCAGGTCGCCGACGATCTGGAGGAAGCGGCGAACGACGGCGAGTTGAGGAGACCCCGGCTCACGCTCCGGCTCCAGAACTTCCCTGTCGAGGACGAGATCCGGATCCGCCTCAATGGACGTCTTCTGCCCTGGGAGCGCTTCGAGGTGACGGATGAACGCGCGCTTCGAATTCCGGTCCGGCTGCGCCGGCCCATCGAGGCGCCGTCCGGGTTTGCCGCCCACTGGCTTCGGACCAAGCTGGATCCGAAACTGCTGAGACAGGGGGAGAACAGGGTCGAGATCCTGGCCCGGAGATTGACGCCGACGGCCAGTTGGACCCGCTTCGTCAGCGGCGTGGAGATCCGGACCCGATACCGGAGCTTCGCCCGTCCCGAGGGGATCAAGGGGGCCGACCGTATCGAACCGTCGTGACCCCGGCTGGAGGCTTCGGATTTTGACCGATTGGCCGGAGAGATTTCCACCATGAACCGAAGACAGTTTCTGATGCAGACCGCCGGATTCGGGTCCGGGCTGTGGGGGTTGGGCGCGCGGCCCTCCGGCGCGGCTCCCGGCCGGGCTTCAACGGCCGAGGCCGGCGTCTCCATGCCGATCCGGGACGTCAGCGTTCAACTGGTTCAGTCGGACTGCGGCCGCAAGTGGACCCACGTGCGGGTCCACACCGGGGAAGGCCTCACCGGCATCGGCGAGGCGACCTACAGCCGGAAGGAGACCGTGGTCGCCCGCATGGTCGAAGAACTGAAACCGTACATCCTGGGCCGGGACGCTCTCGACATCGAGAGCATCTACCGGGATCTCTACTCCGGCGGCGGCACCGCCTATCGAACCGGAGGAATCATCTTCACCAGCGCCATCAGCGGCATCGACCAGGCGCTCTGGGACCTGAAGGGAAAGGCCCTGGGCGCCCCGGTCTGCACGCTTCTGGGCGGTCCCCGCTCCGCCCGGATTCCCGTCTACTCCCACTTCGGAGGGGGGAACGAGGACACGCTGGCGGCCCACGCCCAGAGGGTCCTGGACGAAGGCTTCAAGGCGCTCAAGTCGGGCATCACCATCCAGGAGGCCCGCGGCCCCGGGATCAGCCGGCAGGAGTTGAGGAACATCGACCGGCGCTACGCCGCCCTTCGCCGGACCCTGGGCGAAGAGGTGCTGCTGATGGACGATCCCCATGCCGCCTTCGCTCCCGGGGCCGCGCTGGAGGTCGCCCGTCTTCTGGAACCCTATCGCCTGCTGTTTCTGGAAGAACCGACCATCCCCGAAGATCCCGCCGGATACGCACAGGTGCGGCAGGGAACCCTGACCCCGATCGCGGGTTCCGAGCGCCTGACCAGCAAGCACCGTTTCAACGACTTCTTCCGGGCCGGCGCCGTCGACGTGGCGCAGCCCGACCCCGTTTACGTCGGCGGCATCACGGAGATGAAGAAAGTCTGCGCACTGGCCGAAACCCACCAGGTCTCCATCGCGCCGCACAACACCAAGGGACCGGTCGGAACCATGGCCGCCGCCCATGTCCTGGCCGCCATTCCCAATCCGCTCATCCTGGAGTGGATCGCCCCCAGCCAAATTCCCTGGCGCAACGGCGTCCTCAAGGACCCCATGGTCCTGCAGGACGGAGCCCTGCTGGTGCCCGACCGTCCCGGTCTGGGGGTGGAGTTCGATGAGGACGCTCTCCGGCCTCACCTGGTGTCATATTGACCGGGTCTCCGGAGGAGACGCCGGAATCTGAAGGAAACGATTCTGAAGGTACGTGTGTGAAGACTACGATCCCAAATCGGCAAAGCCCTTGAAATCGATCATTCCGCGTGTGGCGATGATGACCTTAAGGTTGGAAACCAGCGACGCAACGTGTCTCTCAGTTCGTTGAAGGCGGGGTCTTGGCAGTTACTGAAGGTGACCCTGGCAGCAATGTCCGAGAACTTGCGAGCCGATTTTCTCACACGCTTGAGACGCATCGCTGCCTGCATTGCTTTCTTTGGTTCGGGAGGTTTCGGGCATTCGCGCGGCCAAAGATTTTGAGAATACAGCCAGTTCCGTAAACCCGAATAGTCGGTGCCCCAACCCAGCACTTCGGGAACACACGCAGAATCCGCCCCAAACCCAGGCTTCAAGTTCCGGATCGATCACGCCAGCCGTTGCGCTCCAGACTACGCTCGACGTTCTGTTGAATTTCTCCACGCGGCGCGTCGTCTCCACAACCTTCCCTATCGAACACCACGAGTGCATACCGGTAGAAGCGGATGTGGCTACGAAGATATCGAGACGCGTCGGTTCGACATCCCGGATCGCGCCGCAGGTGCCTATCCACTGAGTATCTGATGGAACGGGTTCCGAGACACTCGGCACGTGCCAACAGTTTCTGCATGGCTTGGTACATGTCCTGATCCGCGACGAGCACGAAGAGATCCTTCTGTTGTCGCCCGATGGTCACCCGAATACCTCGGAAGCAAAGAGCAGATCGACATCGGCGGAACTCCGCCAATCCGCCAACCGTGGATGCTGGTGGCCGGCGATGATGTCCGTGGCGCCTTCGTCGTTCTTGGCGAAGCACAAGATCTCCTTCGGCTCGGCGCAACTAAGAAAGACTGGGGAATGCGTCGCGACCAGCACCTGTGAGTCATAGACGGAGGAGAGTGACTGGTACACGGTCTCGACGGCCATGGGGTGTATTCCGTTTTCCGGTTCCTCCAACAAGTAGATCTTCTCAATGTCCGGCAGATACGCGGCGAGTGTGAGCGCCAGCAGGCGGAGCGTGCCGTCGGAGACGGTCCAGGAAGGAACTTCCACTCCCGTCGCGTAGCGGAGCATCAGGTACGCGTGGCGGTCGTCTTCCCGTTCCACGACGCGAATGTCTTCGATCTCGCGTAGGGCCGTGCGGACGTGATCGAGCCATTCTGTTGACCTCACGGGATCGATCTTGCTAAGCCGCTGAATCGCCCAGGGAAGATTAGAACCATCTGGAACGAAACCCATGCGACGGCTGTTGGGCGAACTGGCCCGCCGTAACCGCCGGCTGTCGAGAAACAACTTTTGTATACCCGATTCGAGGAGCCGCTTCACATAAGTGGCAACCGGAAACTGCTCGCGGTCTTCCGGTAGATTCTTCAGCGTCGACCGCCGCCGGCCGAAAGTGAAGCTCGACTCCGAACCACTGAAATACACGTCACGCGACAGTATTTCCGGTTTGAAAGTGTCCTTGCCGTTCGCGGACTTTTGGAGGACGGGGCGATAGCCGTAGTCATCAGCATTCGTGAGAATCGACTTAGGGATCGACCTAGCCGAAGGGAATTTCCTCGTCAGCGAGAATGGGTCTTCGTCGAACGACGGGTGTTCCTCGGGAATCGTCCGCCACCGATTTCCTAGAAAGCCTCTTTCGGAAGCGATTCCGGGGCCATCATTCCCTTCCTGAATGGAAACCTCATATCGGAAGATTCGATAGTCCTCATTTTCAGGCAGCTTGTTTTCAAGCGCCTCGGGAATGTCGAACTCCACCGCTACCTGGAATCCCGGGTTCTTTCTCGGGCGGTCCCAAACCAGATCCTGGAAGTTTCGAGTACGCCGGTCGATGGCCACGTCAAGGCCATCGCGAATAAGATCGCCCAGAAAGCCGATCACGTCGAGCAGGGTGCTCTTCCCACTGGCATTGGGGCCGACCAGGATGTGAAACGAGCCCTCGAAACGAACGTCCACGTAGTGCAGGCAACGATAGTTTAGGGCTTCGATGCGGCGGATCATGAAAACAGTCTACAAGAAGGCCTACTGTCTGGAAACGCGGCCTCCGTCCAAGGCCAAGACATTCTTCTGAATGGACGACCAAGCCGCGCGGCTCCGATCTGCTTTCGACCTGCACACGCTTCACATCACTCGCCAAGCTTGTGGCGTATCGGTCGCCGCTTTAGCTGCTGCGCGTTCAGCGCGGGCCGCATATCCCGTCGCAGCGGGAAAGATGAGCCTGATATAGTCGTCAGATCATGCTGGTCGCCGACGCCCGATTCCAGCGGGCCGTTTCGCATTTTAAGGCGGCTCACTACGAAGATCCGGTTACGGTGGAGACCGAAGGTGGCGAGGTCCCCTGGTCCGTCCATTACCACCACCGGTTGGTGGCATGGGTCCGCCGGCTGGAGCCGAATGCCTCGGAAGCGCTGCTGCTGGCGGCCCACTGCCAGCACATCCGCCGTTGGACCATTCCCCGCGATCGGTATCCCTTGGGAGCAGCAGGGTACAAGCGGTGGCGGAAGACCCTCACGCAGTACCACGCCCAGGAGGCGGGACGGATACTCGGCGAGGCGGGATACGACGAGGTCACCATCGGACGGGTCCAGGCCCTGCTCCGGAAACTGCGCCTCAAGCTGGACTCCGAATCACAACTCCTGGAGGACGCCGTCTGCCTGGTCTTCCTGGAGAACGAGTTCGAGGCATTCTCCCGGATGCACGACGACGCCAAGCTGACCGACATTCTTCAGAAGACGTGGCGGAAAATGTCACCGCAAGGGCAGAAGGCCGCCTTGGGTGTGGCTGAAACGCTGGCGGAATCCCTTCGCGCACTGATCCACAACGCCGTCGCGCCCGAACCCTGATTTCAGTCGAGCCGGCGGACATAGACGTTCTTGAAATAGAGGGGGTTCCCGTGGGCCTGGAGCTCGATGGCGCCCGTGGGATAGATGGGCTTGTCCCGCTCCCAGTAGTTCTCCATGACGGTCTTGTGAACCACCAGGCGATGGTTGAGCCAGACGGTCACCTTCTCGCCGGTCATGAGGATCCGGAACTGGTTCCAATCCCCCACCGGATTATCGGCCGCCAACTTGGGCTTGGACGGGTTGGTCTTATTGTTCCACATGGCGCCTGATCCCTCGGGGTCCGCCCAGATCTGAATCTGGGGACTCCCCCGCAGGTAAATGCCGCTGTCCCCCTCGGGCTCGATCTTCCAGTCGACCCACAGTTCGAAGTCCCTGAAGTCCTGGCGGCTGCAGAGACTGTCGCCCCTCCCGTCGAAGAGCAGGACGCCGTCTTCGACCCTCCAATGCTTCCGCATTTTGACATCGGCTTCGCGCTGGGCGGCCGCCAGCTCCGCCGGGTCCATGGTGGCCCGTTTCTCGGGATTGGCCACCAAGCCCTTCCAGCCCTCCAGGTCCATGCCGGTGAACAGGGCCTGGAACCCTTCGGGAGCCAGATTGTCCGGCTGTTCTCCACCCAGGTCCTTGATGCGGATGTTGCGAAACTCCACGTGAGTGGAATGGCCCAGCAAACCCACGTGCCCCCAGGAGCGCATCATTCCCGGATGCCTTTGAAGCGCCTCGGCGTCCCGGATGTCATTCAGGTCGGCACTGACGATCACGGTTCCATTGAGCGTGACCTTCACCCGGCGGCCCAGGAGCACGATCTCCTGCCGGTTCCATTCCCCCACCGGCGCCAAGGCGCCGCGGCGCGCCGGCACCAGGCCATAGACCGATCCATGCGCCTGATAGGGCCTGATCCCGGCGTACTTCGGCGCCGTGTTGTCCAGAATCTGGATCTCCATCCCGTCGATGGAAGCGTGTCCGTCCATGGGGGTCCGAACACCCACGCCGTTGTTGCCTCCCGGCGTCAGCTTGAACTCGAAACGGAGGATGAAGTCGGAGTATTCCTTCTCCGTCAGGAGCTTGGCCCCTTCGCCCTCGGGACAGATCAAGAGGCCGTCCCGGACCAGCCAGCCCTGATTCCGCTGCCGGATCGTCCTCCAACCGGTCAGGTCCCGACCGTTGAAAAGGGAGACGAAGCCCGGTTCGGGGTCTCCGGCGCGCAAGGCCGGAGAGAACGACAGGCCAAGCAACAGACCCAGCAATCCGGAAACCAGAATTTTCTTCACTACGCCCCCTCGGACATCTCCACCCAGACCGCGCCCCGGCCGCTGGACTCCACCGCCTTCTCGATGAACTCCAGCCCCCGGCGGCCGTCATAGACGTTGGGAAAGCCGTACTCCCGAGGCGTCAGCGGCGCGCCGTCCAGATGCCGCCGGATGGCATCGACGGCGCCGCAGTAGATGGTGGCGAAGGCCTCCAGGTACCCCTCGGGATGGCCCGGCGGGATTCGGGTCACGGTTCCGGCCGCATCGTCCAGGTACTCGCCGCGCCCGCGGGTCAGAGTCTGCCGGGGCTCGCCATATCGATAGAATTGCATCTGGTTCGGATCCTCCTGGGCCCAGAGGACGGCTCCCTCCGACGCGTACACTCTGAGCGGTGAACACCCCCGATGAAGGCGCCTTGGCCGCCTCCCACCATTCCCATTCTCAGCTTCCGTTTCCACGATTCCGTGTTCTTCCTCCAATGCCCGCCGAACTCACTTCGGTCTTCGCCGCAAGCAACGCTTCAGAGCCGGGACCGAAAGCGTTTCGTCAGGTCCGGCGGGCGCACCACCCGACGGCGTTGGACACCACCTGAAGCGGCTCCTTATGGAAATAGACCGGGTCGGTCTCGTGCCCGGGACGAAAATAGAAGACCCTCCCCTTGCCCACCGTCCAGACGCAGCCGCTACGAAATTGCTCCCCGGTCTTCCAATAGCTGAAGAAAACCGTTTTCTCCGGCGGCGGTACGTCGAAGGGCTCGTCGTACATCTCGGTTTCGGGGATGGTGAAGTCCGAAATGCCCCTGGCGACGGGATGCGACGGAGCCACCACCTTCAGGCGTTCGGGGCCGGCATCGTGCCTCCAGCCCCCGAGGTTCCCGGTGCATTCCAGGATGCTCTTGAACATCTTGGACCAGTGGGCCGAGTGCAACCCGATGAACCCCAGCCGGCCGGCCCGCACCCGGGCCACCACGTCGGCGACGCGGTCGAAGAGGACCTCCTTGTGCTTCTTGTGTCCCCACCAGATCAGAACGTCCGTCCCGTCCAGATCCGGCGAGGCGAGCCCCTGGTCCGGATCTTGAATGGAGGCGGTTCGGACCCTCACATCAGGAAGGGTCTGGAGGTGCCGGGCGATGGCTCCACTGATTCCCTCCGGGTAGACGTCCTGGGGCTCCGTCCGCTCCGACCAGCAAAGGACCCGGACCGGACCCGGTGCGGCCACCACCCGGCGCGCCCGAACTCCGGCGGCGGCTGCAGCGCCGCCCGCCATCAGACTCCGTCCGAGAAACTCGCGTCTTGCAATGAACGCCGGAGCTGTCCGGTTCGAATTCAATTCCGATCCGCGCCGGGCTTTTTCGGCTGCGCTGCCGTCCGTCCTTTCCATAAAATGCCAGGAAACCTCACTGGAAACGGATGGAATAGAGATCCGCGTCTTTCATCACAAAGCGCAAACGCAAGGGTTTGCCCGACAGGTGCTTCAAGGGTTCCCGGTCGGTCCGGCCCGTGGGGCGCTTCCATTCGACGCGGTGTTCAATCTCGTCTCCGAAGATGAGCGGGGAGTCCGCCAGCGAGAAGCCGGGGACGGGATGTCCGTTGATGTCCTGAAGTTCCAGCCGGATGCTTCCGGCGGCCGAGGTGGAGAAGTTCAGCATCAGGGCGCCGCCGTCGAATGTGAACAGACGGGTCAGCAGCTCGCCGCCGGAATAGCCGGCTCGAATGGAAACGAAGCCGTCGGTCCGGAGGACCATGCGCTCGAAATGGACCGAGGGGAAGTCGCGCTCCCGGAGCACGTAGAGGGAGATCTCATCGGGAGCCGTGGGAACGACGCCCCACGACGCCAGGTTGGTCCGATGCATCCAGGCCCGCCGCTGCCGTCCGGGACGGATGAACGACTCCATGAAACGCCGGTCCCAGTGGACGCCGTCGCGGCTGGTCATGAAGACCGTGTCGGCCGCGCCCGGCCAAGGGGACTTGCTGAGACGGGTCTTCCAAGGGATGTATCTCCGTGGAAACGCCAGGTAGATCTGAGGAGCGCGGAAATAGGGCGTGGTGGCGTTGGTGTAGAGATGGTCCCGCTCCACGTCTCCGAACTGGCCCCATTCACCCGGCGACCAATTCAGGAAGTCCGGAGATGTGGCCGCCTTGACGGTTCGGACCCCATGTTGGAAATCGCGGTAGATGGCCACGTACTCTTTCCGGATCGTGTCCCAGAAGGCCACGTTCAGGGAATCGAACTTGCCGTCGGTGATGATGGGCTCCTCCCGGATCTTGCTCCATCTCAGGCCGTCGGGTGAGACGAACCCGTACAACACCGGTTTCTTGTCCCGCACGCCGGAACCGACCGCCTTGTAGCGTTGTGGCGCGGTTGCATCCGGGTTTTGATCCCGGAAGGGAGCCAGATTGTGGGCCCCGTCTCCCTCCAGGACGATGTTGTTTCGCTTGGAACCGTCGAACTCGACCAACCCCAGTTCCGGCCGCGTCCAGGTCAGGCCGTCGGGGCTCTCCGCGTAGAGCGCGAACTGGGGATGCACCGGCACCACCGTCTCCCCCGGCTTCAGGAACGAAGGTATGGTGTAGCCTTCGTGACTGCTTCCGCGATAGTACATGCGGTAGAGGTCCCCATCCTTGAAGACCACCTGGTAATCGCAGGTGATGCCTTCCCAGGGTCTGTCCAAAGTGAGGACCTTTCCCGCGGACACGGGATGGTGCAGTCTCTGCTCCAGCCCCTCCATGGACTCGATCAGGAAGCCGTCCACGAAGAGTTCGAGCCGGGAGCCCAGGTCCAGCGGCGCCGGCGGTTCCTTGTCCTTGGCCGGCAGGTTCGTCGAAAGCAAAAGCAACAGGCCGGCGGCCAGTCTCAGCAACAACACGAGGTCTCCTCCTTGCAGTCCGTCGCGACTACCACAACCGGGGCTCCTCCAGGTGCACTCCCCCCTTCTGCGCCTGAGCCTGCAGGTTGCTCCACGCCTCCGATCCGTCGTCGGGGATGTGCTTGAGGTCCACGCCGGATGCGAAGACGGGCAGCTTGTCGGCGCTGAAGTCTTCCCAGTATTGGCGCGCGTGGGCGTAGTAGCTGGTTCGGCCGGAAGGCCACCGGATACCGATCAGGAGCCCGGGATACGGGTACGGCCTTTCCTTGTGGGGCTCGATGCGAAGCCGTTCCACGGCGTCCTCATCCAGCTCGACGCCAAGGCCGGGTCCTTCCGGAATCGAGGCTTTCCCTTGGGCCACCTGCATGGGCTGGCGAACCATGGCGTGGGTGTAGAGTTGGTGGCAGTTCACCGCCGGCCAGACCGCCTGCTTGAGAACGGCTCCCAGGTGGAGGGAGAAGGTGGCGGTGATGGTGGTCCCCACCAACTGGAGCCAGAACGGCAGCTCCACCTCGGAGGAGAAGTGCCCGGCTCTCAACACCCGGGAGGCCCCACCCCCCACCACGAATCCGTCGCACACCTCTTCCCGGATCGCCACGGCCGGTTCCGGATTCCCGTAATGCATGGCGATGGGGACCCGGGTGGCCGCCTTGAGTCGCTGGTTTCCCGGGATGTCACCCTGGGGGATGGGCGTCTCGTAGATGGCGATCTGCGGATACGCCTCCCAGCGCTT
>JAPOYZ010000459.1:3576-12645 GCA_026706325.1 Candidatus Aminicenantota bacterium | reverse complement strand
GGTCTGGGTGCCCACGTTGTAGTGGAAGAGCATGCGGCCGGTGGTCAGATAGAAGGGGAACTCGTCGTCAGGCAGCTCTCCCGGTTCCTGCCAGGGAGTGACCGTCAACCGGGCCTTGCCGCGCAGGAAGTCGCCTCCCTCGTGGACGATGGCCGTGCCCGGGTGGTTCTCGTCCCAGCAGGGCCATTGCAGAAAGCCTTCCTTGTCGAGACGGTCGTAGCGGACGCCGCCCCACTTGGGAGTGAGCCGGGCGATCTCGTCCATGATCCGGCTGGGGTCGATGGGAGTCCCGGGACCGTCATCGAAACCCAGGTCGAACCCCATGCGTCGGGCCACCGTGTTGACCACGTCTCCGTCGGCCAGGAGGCCGCCGGGCGGCGGCGCCACTTTGCGCACGCGCTGGATCCGGCGGTCGGAGTTGGTGAAGGTGCCGTCCTTTTCCAGGAACGTGGAGCCGGGCAGCACCACGTCGGCGTACTTGGCCGTCTCGCACATGAAAATGTCCTGCACCACCAGGAAGTCCAGCTTTTCCAGGGCTCCCACTACATGGGCCGTGTCCGGGTCCGACTGGGCGATGTCTTCGGCCAGCACGTACATGGCCTTGAGAGTGCCTTCGTGGGCCGCGTCGAACATGTCGGGGATGCGCAGACCGGTGTTGTCCGGCATGGAACAACCCCAGACCGCTTCGTGCTCGGCCCGCGCCTGGGGATCGGTGGTCTGGCGGTAGTCGCTGAAGACGTTGGGCAGCGCGCCCATGTCGGATGCGCCCTGCACGTTGTTCTGTCCCCGGATGGGACAGGTTCCTGTGCCCGGCCGCCCGATGTTTCCGGTCATGACCGCCATGTTGATCATGCCGAAGACGGCGTTGGAGCCGTGTCCGGCCTCGGTCACTCCCAAACCCCACAGGATCTGGCTGGCGCCGCTGGCCGCATACATCCGGGCCGCCTTGCGAATCAGGCCGGGCTCCACTCCGCTGATCTCACCGGCCCACTCGGGCGTGCAGGATGCCAACTCGGCCCGGAGTTCGTCGAATCCTTCGCTGTACCGGTCGATGAAGTCCTGGTCGATGAGCCCTTCCGTGAGCAGGACGTGCTGCATGGCGTTGATCACGGCCACGTTGGAGCCGGGCTTCAACGGCAAGTGCAAGTCGGACCATCGCGCCAGCTCCGTGTTCCGGGGGTCCAGGACGATGAGTTGGCAGCCCTTGAGGACGGCCTGTTTCATCCGGGCTCCGAAGACCGGGTGGGCCTCGGTGGGGTTGGCGCCCACGATCATGAGCAGCTTCGACTTTTCCACGTCCTGGAAGCTGTTGGTCCCGGCCCCCGTCCCCAACGCGGCGCCCAGAGCGAAGGCGGAGGGGGAGTGGCAGACTCGTGAGCAGTTGTCCACGGAGTTGGTCCGCATGATGGTGCGGGTGAATTTCTGGGTCAGGAAATTCTCTTCGTTGGTGCAGCGGGAGGAACTGATGAAGGCGAACCCTTCCGGGCCGTACCGTTCCCGGACCTCCAGCAGCTTGCTGGCGATCAGGTCGAAGGCCTCGTCCCAGGAGGCCTCGCGGAAGTTGCCTTCGCCGTCCTTGATCAGGGGAACCCGCAGCCGGTCCTTGCTCTTCCCGAACTGATGGGCGAACCGGCCCTTGACACAGGTGTGGCCCAGATTCGCGCTCCCCTCGGGATTGGGCTCGATGTTGACGATCTCGCCGTCCTTCATGTTCACGTTCAGCGAACAGCCGACCCCGCAGTAGCTGCAGGTGGTGGTGACGGTCTCGTCAGGCAGGCCGTGGGCCCGGGTCTGGGTCTCCTCCAGTGCTGCTACGGGACACTCGAACACGCACTGGCCGCAACTGACGCAGTCGGCCTCCTCGAACCCGGTGTCGTTCCCCGCGATGACCTGGACGTCGTACCCGCGGCCCGACATTCCCAGGATGAAGGAACCCTGGATCTCGTCGCAGGCCCGGACGCACCGGGCGCAGCCGATGCACTTGTCCATCTCCAGCTTGATGAAGGGATGGGTGTTGTCCATGGGGGGTGTGTGCGTGCGCGGGTTCTCGTAACGGGGAGTGCGCAGGCCCACGTCCTGGGCCAGGGACTGGAGCTCGCAACGCCCGTTGGCGGTGCAGTCCAGGCATTCGAGTGGATGGTCCGAGACGATCAGCTCGGTGATGTTGCGCCGCAGACGGGTGAGCAGGGGGGACCGGGTGGTGTAGACGCCGCCTTCCCGCACCTGCGTATGGCAAGACGCGACCGGTTTCCCTCCATCCTGCTCCACCAGGCAGGTCCGGCAGGCGCCGAACGGCTCCATGCGATCGGAGTAGCAGAGCGTTGGAACGGTCCGCCCGATGGGCTTCATAGCCTCCAGGATGGTCGCTCCGCGCGGGACAATGACGGACTGGCCATCGATGGTCGCGGATACGTGCCCATTCCGGGAGCCGTGCCCGTTCTGTTTGCTCATAAGCAAGTTCCTATATCGTACCCACCAGTCTACTATGTTTTAACGGGAATCTTCTACGCGCTCCGGTACTTGTCGATTTCTTCCGGAAAGAACTCCGGGAGGGGGGACATTCCTGTCCCCCTCTTCATAGCCGACCCGGAACCGGACTATTTCCTCGTTCATCTGCGGTACCGATCGATCTCATCGGGAAAGAACTCCATCAAATTCTCGATGGGAATGGGGATCATTCCGCCCAGAGCGCAGAGACTGCCGTATTTCATGGTCTCGCACAATTCCGAGAGCAACTGCAGTTTGTCGTCGGTCACGCCGGAGCCGTCGGGGTCCAGGAACTGGTCGAACATTTCGGTGCCCCGTACGGCGCCGATGCGGCAGGGGAAGCACTTCCCGCAGCTTTCCACGGCGCAGAAGGCCATCAAGGCGCGGCCGATCTTCACCAGATCGTCCCTTTGGGAATAGACGACCACGCCGGCATGCCCCAGGATGCCGCCGGCTTCGGCCATGGTCTCGAAGGCCAGCGGGGTGTCCAGCTTGCTCTCGGGCAGGATGCCTCCCAAGGGTCCTCCCACCTGGACCGCCTTGAAGACCTCTCCGGGCGCCATTCCTCCAGCCCGGCGGAAAATCAGGTCCCGCAGGGTGACGCCCAACTCGATCTCGTAGAGACCGGGGCGCCGGACCCGGGTGTTGAGGCTCACCAGCTTGGTGCCGCGGGAGTTGCCGTGGCCGTACGCGGCATAGGGTTCGCCGCCGTGTTCGATGATCCAGGGCAGGTTGTGCAGGGTCTCGACGTTGTTCACCGCCGTGGGGCAACCGTAGAGCCCCTTCTCGGCCGGGAACGGAGGCTTGAAGCTGACGATGGCCGGGACCCCTTCGATGGACCGGAGCAGCGAGGTCTCCTCGCCGCAGATGTAGGCCCCCTGACCCTTGACGATCCGCACCTGGCATGAGAAATCGCTTCCCAATATGTTCGGTCCCACGAGTCCCGCTCCCTCGGCCTCGGCGATCGCCTGGCGCATCACTTGAAGCAGGCGGGGGTACTCGAAACGGATGTAGAGGATGACCTCCTGGGCGCCGCACGAGTACGCGGCCAGCAGCGCGCCTTCCAACTGGGTGTGGGGATCGCGCTCCATCAGCTCCTTGTCGATGTAGGAGCCGGCGTCCCCTTCGTCGCAATTGACCACCACGAACTTGCGGCCGTCGGCGGATGGGGACCGCGAAACCGTTTCCAACTTGATGCCCGATGGAAAACCGGCGCCTCCCCTTCCCCGGAGGCGGCTGGCCTTGATCTCGTCAATCACCTGTTGGGGACTCATGGACGCGAGTGCCTTCTCCAGGGAACGATAAGCTCCAGCCTCGCGGGCGCCCCGGAGAGACGCGACGTCGCGGTCGAACCGCCTGAGCAAGATGCACGGTTCTCCGTCACGCGGCATGTGGATCGGGTTGTTGGGTTCGTTCAGTCCATGCGGAGCGCCGGACCGGGCGTACTCCAGCACCGATTCGAGCGCTCCTTCGCCCGCCATGCTGACCGGCTCATTGTCCAGCATGACGTTGGGTCCCAAGCCGCAATAGCCGAGACAGGTGACGTGCTCCACCCGCACCCCGTTGGCGCCGACGCCTCCGGGAGCGTCGAGGCCGCAGGCTTCAAGGAGCTTTTCCTCGCAGGAGACGAAGCCGGCGACGCGGCAAGCCTCGCCGTTGCAGACCTTGACGACGCGTTCGGCTGGACGGTCGTGGGAGAGCTCCTCATAGAACTTGGCCGTGGCCCGGATCTGCTGCGGAGGAAGGCGGTGCTGACGGGCCAGGCGGTCGATGTCCCGGTCGCCGATGTAGCCCTGCCGCTCGTGGAGTTTCGAGAGCTCGTCGTAGACGGTCTGTCCGTGCCCCAGGAACTTGTTCTGCAGGGCGATCAGGTTCTGGCTCATGGGGCAATCCCTCCGGCGTCAGGTTAGCAGGGCCATCCCGCCGCTGCCGGTGTCGGCGCCTCCCGAGAGTCGTCCCGTCTCGGGGTCGATGACGATGGCGTGAACCAGTCCCATCCCCCCGTGACTCAGGGGCAGCCGCTCGATGGGATGGTTCCGGCGGACCTGGGCGCAGACGAATTCGGGGATCCGGGCCTGGCAGCGGATCAGGTCTCCCTGGCAGTCGAAGCGGGGAGCCAGCACCGCGTCGCTGGCGCTCATCCCGAAATCCAGGATGTTGACCAGGACCTGGAGGACGGAAGTGATGATTCGAGTCGCGCCGGGTGCGCCGATCACCACCACCGGACGATCCCCCTTGTAGACCAGGGTCGGCGTCATTCCCGTGGTTCGCCCCTTGGCCGGCGCGATGGAGTTGGGATGCCCGGCCAGGGGGTGAAAGTTGATCATGGAGTTGTTGTACATGAAGCCCAATCCCGGCGTGATCACTCCGGACGACATCCCCAGGGAGTGGGTCAGAGAGACGCAGTTTCCCTCAGAGTCCACCACGCTGACCTGGGTCGTGTCGGGAGGTTCCGGAGCCATGGGCTCCACGGAGATGGCGCCGCCCTCCTCGATGGTGCGGCGCCAGTGGGAGGCGCGGTCCTTGGAGGTCATCCAGTCAAGGGGAACGTCCACGAAATCCGGATCGGCCAGATGCAGGCTCCGGTCGGCAAAGGCGGCCTTCATGGCCATGGCGACGCGTTCGATATAGGCCGGAGAGTTGTGTTCCAGGCCGGCCAGGTCCCAACCTTCCAGGATGTTCAGGATGGCCGCCAGGGTGGGTCCTCCGTGGGGAGGCTGGGAGCTGACGACCCGATATCCTCGATAATGTCCCACCACCGGTTCCGGATCCCGGAGCTGGTAGCCGACCAAGTCGTCCGCGGTCACGTAACTGCCGTTGGCCGCGAGGTCGGCGGCCATGGTCTTCGCCAGTTCTCCCCGGTAGAAATCTTCGGGCCCGGCTTCGGCCAGGTGCTCGAGGGTTGCGGCATAGTCGGGGTTGGCGACCCGATCTCCGACCTCGCGCGGAAGACCATCGTCGTTAAGGTAGATCCGGCTCGCCTCGGCATTGCCCTGGACGTAGTCCATCAGGCAGGAAGCTTCCGGATAGGCCGGCCTCGCCCTCCAACCGTCGGCCAGAGTCTTGTCCACCACGAACCCTTCCCGGGCGATTCTGGCCGCCGGCTCCAGCACTGCCTTCCAGGAAATGGTTCCCCAGCGCTCCAGCATGGCGGCGAATCCCTTGACCGCTCCGGGGACGCAGACCGACTGGTAACCCAGGTCGTTGACCTTGTCCTTCAGGAAGAAGCCCCAGCCGTCGGGGTTGGGTCCCAGGATCGCCTTCTCCCACATGGCGGGAGAGACCTTCGACCCGGCCAGAGCGGGAGCGTCGAGGACCCGTCCGGTCCCGGCGGAATCGCCGGCGAGGTGGAGGGTCGTGATGATGTAGCCTCCGATCCCGCACATGTGGGGGCTCACGACCGACTGCACCAGGGCGCAGGTGACGGCGGCGTCCACGGCGTTGCCGCCCGACATCAACACCTTGGCCCCCTCTTCCACGGCCACGGGCTGGGGAGCGACGATCATTCCGGGCATGGGAGTCCTTCCTGGCAGAATCTAACTCTATTCAACGGCAGGGTTTGTCGGTTCCCTTCCATTCGGGAGTCTCATCCGGCTGCCACCAAATGGAAACGGCGCAAGAACCCTCGCCACAATGCCTGAAACGATCATGTAAGTCGAGTCTTGCCCGTTCAATAGGAAGAGGATGGTTGAAGGCTGAGCACAATCAGGGACAGTTGAATCGTGAAGAATTCCCATCTAGTTATAGCTATAAATATCAACTATAATTTAGCTATGAGGATCATACAGATGACGATCGACCCGGAACTTGTAGGGCGCGTTGACAAACGTGCGAAGCAACTTGGTACGACACGATCCGGGTTTGCCCGGGAGGCGTTGCGAGCAGCATTGGATCGCTACGACGAAGCGGAGTCGGAAAAGCTGCACGTCGCCGGATATCGCAAACTTCCGACTACACGCCGTGAGTTTTCGGTTCCGGAAGAGGATCTCGCATGGGGCGATGAGCCTTGGAGTGACTAATCGTGCATCGTGGAGAGATCCGTTGGTACCGATTTGACCACCCCGACAAGCGTCGGCCTGTCGTCATCCTGACACGCGACTCCATCATTCCCTGGCTGGGTGAAGTCACAGTCGCTCCGATAACGACCAATATCCGGAATATACCCAGCGAGGTCGTATTGACCGTCGCTGATGGATTGCCCCGTGACTGCGCTGTGAACTGCGATCATCTTCAGACCGTGCCGCGGGGGAGACTCGGTGTGGCTGTTGCAAGACTGAACCCGGCAAAGATGGACGAAGTGGCCACGGCAGTCCGCTTCGCGCTTGCATTGGGTTGAGCCGGTGAGAGCTGCGCGCTATTCGCTCCCCACCACATAGACGGCGTAAAGGCGAGCGTCTTCCGGGTAAATTCCCTCCCAGTTCACGCGCACACGGATTGGCTCGTCCACTCCTGCCAGTTGGTCCTTGCCGCGCCACGTCACCCGTTGTCGCAGTCCCGGTTCCCGGAGCGGAATCGAGGCGTCTCCCGAATACCCGGGCAGAGGCCGGAGCCGGTGGTCCAGAACCTCGACCCGGAGCTGGCTCTTCTCCGACAGTCCGGAGGCGTTGACGTAAATCTCCGCTTGCGGGGAATCCAATTCGATCGGCGAGGAGAAGAAATGGGCGCCTTCCGTCCGGGGCGCCGCGGCGAAGTATCCCAGCCGGTCCCGGCCCCAGGTGGCCAGACGGACACCCGAGGGACCCTCCGGGTTGAACGCGACCCAGATGCTGTACCAGAAGAAGGTCCGGTCGCCGATGTTCTCGAACCCCTGACCCTGGAGCAGCCGCGGTTCGGCTCCGTCCGGTTCCTCGTAGGAGGGCACGATCTTGAAGTCGGGGATCGGCTCCTTGAAGTGGATGGCGTCGTGGCTCACCACCAGTCCCAGATCGCAGGTGGAGTAGCGCCGGTCATTGGTCTGATTGTCGTATTGGCCGTAAAAACCAATGATCACGTTGCCCCGGTTCCAGAGGCTGGCCCCCATGTGGACCTGTGCGCCGCGATGGATCTCGAAGTCGTTGAGGGGACGCGGCGGGATGGGGTCCCTCCGAAAGCTGAGGTGGGCCGCGTCGCTCCAATGGTCGAAGTCGTGGGAGACGAAAGTGATCATGATTCGGTTCCGGGCCTTGGGGACAGGGTGGGGAATCGGTCCCCCCTGCCCGTTCAGGTAGTACAAGCCGTTGAACCGAATCAGGCCGCCGGTCTCCATGCCGCTGCTCTTGATGATGGGATTGTTGGGGGAGTCGGTCCACCGCAGTCCGTCCGGGCTGTACGCCGCCATGATGGCTCGCGGGTGCTCCTCCCGAACCATCTTGAATCGCCGATCGGGGTCCGGATCGTCCGGCTCATGGAGGACCAGGACGAAGACCCCCTTCATGGGCCCCTCGCCGTTGGACAGCACCAGGTTGTTCTGCCGGTTCCCGTTGTACTCGACGAGTCCCAGGTCCGGCTTGTCCCAGCGGACGCCGTCCCGGGAAACTGCGTAGAGGACCTGCCGTTTCCGGTCCTTGTCCCAGCCGGAGTACCACATGCGGTACTCCCCATCGATCTTCAGGACGGTGCCGTAGTAGTAGACCCGCGGGTGGTCCGGGTCTCCCGGCTTGCCCGGAGGGACGACCGGTTTGCTGGGGTGCAGGGGATCGTTTCCGTGCCCCGTATTGACCGCGCCCTTCTTGCCCGGGACCAGTTCCAGCACCAGGCCCTTGCTGAAGGGGACCGTGTAGTCGTCGAACGGGAAAAGGACCGTCTCCTTGCCGGCGCCGGCGCTCGGCTGCAGACACAGGGCAAAACCGATGAAAACAGCCACCATCGTACGAAGAGTCATTTCGGGGACCTCCTTGATCATGCAGCTCCAAGTTGTCGAGCCTGGCTCCCGAGACCGGACTTTCCAGATATAATCGGGAGCATACAAGGTTACGGTTCCCGTCGCCTAACTTCGCACTCCGAGACATCAGGGAGTTTCGGACCGGAGTAAACAATGTCCCTACGATTCCGGGACGCCGCCATCATCGTCATGACCGGTTTGCTTCTCGGATGCGGCCCGTCGCTCATCAAGAAGTTGCCGGTTCCACAGGAGAAAGTGATCAAGGCCTACCGTCTCATGGGGGAGGCGGACGAGATGATGAAGGAGGGAAAGGACCATCTGGCGGTCCTGAAATATGTCGAGGCGACGACGCTGAATCCGTATCACGAGGCCATTTTCAACAAGCTGGCCATCGCCTATTGCCGGACCGGGCGGTACTGGCAGGGAAGGAAAGCCGCCGAGCGCTCCGTCCGGCTCCACCCGGGATACGCCTCCGGCCACAACACGTTGGGGATCGTCTCCCTTTCGAATCGAAAATACAAACAGGCGGCCGCTTACTTCCAAGAGGCCATCGATCTGGATGCGCGGCCGTCCTACTACGTCAACCTGGGATATGCCGAAATGATGCGGGGCCGCTACGAGGCGTCCCGCGAAGCCTACCTCCAGGCCGCCCTCCTGGACCCGGAAGTCTTCAAGAAATCGAGCGTATCCCGCCTGACCTATCCGGACCCCATGCGGCACGC
>JAPOYZ010000459.1:0-3566 GCA_026706325.1 Candidatus Aminicenantota bacterium | reverse complement strand
GTCGACTCCGAGACGAACTACAATCTGGCCCGCCTCTTCGCCGAAATGGGGGACGAGCCCCAATGCCTGAAGTACCTGGGGAAAGCGTTGTCGGCTGGATTCACGGACCAGGAGCGGCTGGCGGCGGACGAGTCCTTTGACAAACTGCGTCAAAGCCAGGACTTCATCGAGCTCTTGAATCTTTACGGACTGACGGCCGCCGGCAAGGCTTCCGGCTGACGATCCGGGCACCGAAACCAACGGCGCCCACCCTCCAGTGATGCTTTGCTCCGAAAGAAAGCTGCGTCTATATTGTTGTGCTTCAGCGGGCAAAAAGATCCAGAGAAGGAGAATCGATGAGCCTCAAGAGCTTCTTTGACGAGAACGGCTACGTCACTGTGGATAACGTCTTCACTCCTGCGGAAATGGACGAGCTCATGGTCCGGATCGACGGCATGGAAAGAAGGGAGATTCCATACCCCGAGAGCGACATCAAGTGGGAGCCGGCCAATCCTTCGGCGCTCCGCAACGCCTTCGGTTTGCTCCATCGGGACCCTGTCTTCCGGTCCGTGGCCACGCATCCCAAGTTGGCCGCGGTCGTCGAGCAGATCCTGGGTCCCGACCTGGACATCTACGCCGACGGTCTCTTTGCCAAACCGGCGCTGGACGGGGGTCTGGTCCCACCCCACCAGGACATGTACTACTGGAGTTTCCAGCCCTTCAAGATGCTCACCGCCTGGATCGCGTTGGAGGATGCGACCCGCGAGAACGGATGCCTCACCGTGATCCCCGGGAGCCACAAGTTGGGCCTCCTGGACCACGAGCATTCCAACGTGCCCGGGAATACTTGGAAGCTGACCCAAGAGGCTCTGAGCAATCTGGGGGACGAGATTCCGGTGGAGCTGAGCAAGGGGAGCGTCGGGTTCCACCACTGCCTGACCTATCACCGGAGCGAGCCCAACCGGAGTCCGCATTCCCGGCGCGCCTACACCGTGATCTTCATGACCGGCGAATCCCGCTGGGTGGGCGAGGACGACTACCGGTACCCCTTCCTCCACGTGCAGGGCAAGCCGTCCCCGGCCTACGAGGCCATGAAGCACGTCCGGCTGGACGGGTAAACCGGGAACGCGTGCCCGACCCGCTCACACACCCATGCGCGGAGGCATTCCCGTTCCTGCGGAATTCCTGGACGGCTTCTTTCCCCGGAGTGGACTCTATCCTTGTAAATTGTCCATTCGATGGATAATTTACAAGGATGATAGAGCGGCATATCAAGACCCGCGTTCTTGAGGCGCTTGGTTACCAGGCAGCGGTGGCCATTATCGGCCCGCGCCAAGTTGGCAAGACTACGCTCGCGCTGGATATCGGCGAAGAGCGCGGAGCCCTGTATCTCGACCTCGAAAACCGGACCGATCGGCAAAAGCTGAGCGACCCGGCGCTGTTCCTTCGCCATTATGAAAACCGCCTCGTGATTCTCGATGAAATCCACAGAGTTCCCGGCCTGTTTCAGGATCTTCGAGGGGTCATCGACAGCGGCCGGCGGCGAGGAAAACGGACCGGACGATTCCTGATCCTCGGCTCCGCGTCGATGGATCTATTGCGCCAATCCAGCGAGAGCCTTGCCGGCCGGATCGCCTATATCGACATGCAGCCGTTCCACGTCCTCGAGGTGGCGGGGGGCCGTGACACGCCCACACGACTCTGGGTGCGGGGCGGCTTCCCGGACAGCTTTCTGGCGGTTGACGGAAGGCGAAGCTTTCTTCTTCGCAAGGACTTTATCCGGACTTACCTGGAGCGCGATGTCGTCCAGTTCGGGCCCCGGCTCCCCGCGGAAACGCTGGAACGCCTTTGGATCATGCTGGCCCACAGCCAGGGAGGCCTATTGAATGCCTCCCGGCTGGCGTCGTCATTGGGTGTGAGCGCGCAAACCGTGAATCGCTATATCGGACTCTTGACCGATCTGCTGCTGGTGCGGCGTCTGGCTCCTTTGCACGCCAATGTCGGGAAAAGGCTTGTGAAATCGCCCAAGATCTACATACGCGACAGCGGCCTGCTGCACGCTCTGCTCGGCATTGCCGATTTCAATGCGCTGGCCGGCCATCCTGTGGCCGGCGCCAGTTGGGAAGGATATGTGATAGAGAACCTGCTCGCGGCCGCCCCGGAACGGACAACAGCCAGTTTCTACCGCACTTCCGCCGGTGCCGAGATCGATCTCGTGCTCCAGTTGCCGAACGGCGACTTGTGGGCGATAGAGATCAAGCGGGGCCGCGCGCCAAGACTTGACCGCGGTTTCCACAACGCCCGCGCGGACCTGAGGCCGGCCCAGGCGTTCGTCGCGTATCCCGGCGGCGAGCGTTTCCCGGTCACCGAAGGCGTTGAGGCGATCAGCGTCTCCGAACTGGCGATGTTGCTTCAGAAAGGATGAAAAGAAGGGAGCGGGTGATCATGAAAGAGGGCGACCGGATAACCATCAGCAAGCAGGTGACAGTCCCCATCAGATGTGCATTGGGGCGCATCGTACTGACCAGCTTGATAATCAGCCTCGCCGCCGGCACCGGCGCCGAGGCCAGCTATGCCATCTACGTGGGGAAGAACCTGACCCGAGACGGCAGTGTTTTCCTCGGGGGATACGGCGACGAGCCGTCCAGCCATTGGCTGGAGATCGTGCCTCGCCGGACGCATGCCCCCGGGTCCACGCTGACGGTGGGAGCGACTCCGGAATCCCGTTATCCCGGCGAGCTCATTCAGATCCCACAGGCGCCCGTCACGTTTCGCTACCTGACCATGAACTATTCCTACTTCGCGGGTTTCCCGGCGCCCCTCACCAACGGCGGCCTGAACGAGCATGGCGTCGCCGCCAGGGACGTGTCGTCGGGCTCCCGGATCGAGCTGCGGGAGATGACGCCCAATCCGCAGCGCGGGCCGAACTACAGCGACCTGTCCCGGATCGTGATGGAGCGGGCCCGCAGCGCGCGCGAGGCCGTCCGGATCGTGGGCGACCTGATCGACGAGTACGGCTTTTCCACCTACGGAGGCAACTCCCACTTGTTCGCCGACGCCGAGGAGGGGTGGATCCTGATCAACTTCGCGGGCGGTCAGGGCCTCTGGGTCGCCGAGCGATTGGGACCGGACGACATCCGGGTTTCTCGTGGGGGTTATATCCATGACGTGCCGCTCAACTACCGGGAGCATCCCGGCTTCATGGGATCCGCGAATCTGATTACCTTCGCCGTAAAAAGGGGCTGGTACGACCCGGACTCGGGAGAACCCTTTCACGTGGGAAAGGTGTACGGACATTCGGCCGAAAAGGCCGCGGCCGTCCGGATGATCGAGGATCGTCTGCGGGCCCGGGCCGGCCGAATCGGCCTGCCGGACATGATCGAGGTCGTCCGGACCCCGGAGCTCACCCGCGATTCCGCCGGATACGGTCAGGTGGCCCACTTGCGTCAAGGCCTCCATCGGGATTTGGGAACGTTGTGGGTGGCGCCGGCCCCTCCGGTGGCGGCGCCGTTCGTCCCCTACCGCATCGGCGTGCTGGACGTGCCGCCCGAATTCAAGAGGCATAGCTACCTCACCGCAGGCGAGGC
>JAPOYZ010000378.1 GCA_026706325.1 Candidatus Aminicenantota bacterium | reverse complement strand
GTCCGGCGGGCGCAGGAACGGTCTCGGTGCTCGCGGGACTTTCACCACGGACTGGTACCCTGGCAGGCCGTGATGGTGGAGAGGACGGCCGGCGACTTCCCCTACCTTGTCTTCCGGGGCATGATGGCGATCCCGGGTTTCGTACATGCCGTCACCACCCGCGCAACCGACGGATCCAGCCAAGCTCCTTCGGCCACCCGCCCGCCGGAGCCGGATGAGGCGTTTCTGACTGCGCTCGGGATACCGGCCAGGAAGCTGATCCTGTTGGAACAGGAGCATGCGGACGCGGTTCTGGCCGTGGAGGCAAGAAGGCCGGACTGCGGCGCCGGACATCCTCGGGCGGATGCCGTGATTCTGACTTCCCCCGGTTGGTACGGGGCGATCCGGACGGCGGATTGCCTCTCCGTGGTGATCGTGGACCCGCGGCGGCGGGTCCTGGGATTGGCGCACGCCGGCTGGCGGGGAACCTGCCGGGGCGTGACCGCCAAGGCGGCGGCCCGCCTTCTCCGGCTGACAGGCGCGGGTCCGGGGGATCTCCGCGCCGCGTTCGGCCCCTGCATCCGGAGTTGTTGCTACGAGGTCGGCGAGGAGGTCCGGATTGCCTTCCGGGAGCGGGGGCACGAAACGGAGAAGATCTTCGAAGGGAAGCATCTCGACCTGATCCGGGCCAACCGCCTCCAACTGGAGCGACTGGGCGTCAGGCGAATTCTGGACTCCGGCCTCTGCACCTCCTGCCGCAACGACCGGTTCTATTCCTACCGGCGGGAGCAGACGGAGCGGAGGATGTGGACCGTGGCCGGGTTCCGTCCCGATTCGACGCAAAACCTCCCAACCCTGGCGTAAGACTCCGCCATCCTCGTCCGGCCGAACCGGAGAGCGGGGCGGGACTCGGCGTCAGAGTTGAATGCTCTCGATTTTCTTCTGTTGCGCCGCCTTGTAGGCGCGTAGCTTTTCCTGAAGTCCCGTATCGCTGCGGCTCAGGATCTGGACCGCCACCAGGCCCGCGTTACGGGCTCCGGCCTTGCCGATGGCCATGCTGGACACGGGCACGCCGCCCGGCATCTGCACCGTGGCGAGCAGGGCGTCCAATCCTTTAAGCGGCGAGGAGTCGATGGGGACGCCGATCACCGGCAAAATGGTGTGAGCCGCCAGGACGCCGGCCAGATGGGCCGCGGCGCCGGCTCCTGCGATGAGGACCTGGATCCCACGCCCCTCCGCATCGCGGGCAAAGTCCGTGGTCAGGGAAGGCGACCGGTGCGCTGAGAGAACACGGATGTCGTAGGGAACTTCGAAGTCATCCAGGATCTTGCTCGCTTCCTGCATCACCCCGAGATCGGAAACGCTTCCCATGAGGATGCCGACTTTCGGTGTGCTCATTTACGAATTCCTTTCTGCTTGGGAAAGCCGTCTGTATGCAATGTCTCGCCGATAATAGATGCCGTCGAAGTGGATCTCATTCAACCCCGAATAGGCGCGCCGCACCGCCTCGTCGAGAGAGGGAGCCAACGCCGTGACGCCCAGCACCCTCCCGCCGCTGGTCACGTACCGGCCGTCCACCCGGGAAGTTCCGGCATGGAACACCACCAGGTTCTCCATCCGGTCCGTCTTCGCCAGTCCCGAGATCTCCAATCCCTTGGGATAGGACCCCGGATACCCCTTGGCCGCGGCGACCACACAGACCGCGGCTTCTGAAGTCCACTCGGCCTGGGTGGAGGCCAGGTCCCCGCGGGCAGCTTGGAGCAGTAGTGCGGCGAGATCGCTCCGGAGCCGAGGAAGGATCACCTGCGCCTCAGGGTCTCCGAAACGCACGTTGTATTCCAGGACCTGGGGGCCGTCCTCAGTGAGCATCAATCCGGCGTAGAGGATTCCGGCGAAAGGCCGGCCCTCCTGGTTCATGCCGTCCACGGTGGGGAGAATGACTTGGTCGAGGATCCGCCGCCGCAGATCGGGAGACAGAAGACCGTCCATGGAATAGGCTCCCATTCCACCGGTGTTGGGCCCTCGGCCCCCGTCGAAGATCTGCTTGTGATCCTGGGAGGGGACCATGGGGACCACGTTGCCGGCGCCGTCGGCCAGGACTATGAACGAGGCTTCCTCTCCCTGGAGAAACTCCTCGATCACCAGCCGGTCGCCTGCGGCGCCGAATCGCCTTGCGATCATGATCCGGTCGAGGGCCGCAACGGCCTCCTGCAGGTCGGCGCAGATCAGGACTCCCTTGCCGGCCGCCAAGCCGTCGGCCTTGAGCACCAGGGGAAATTCGAAGAGGCCGCTCCGAAGCGCTCGTTCCGCGGCGGAAGGATCGTCGAAAACCCGATAGGCGGCCGTCGGGATCTGGTGGCGCGCCATGAATTCCTTGGCGAAGGCCTTGCTCCCCTCCAGCCGGGCCGCCTCCGCCGAAGGACCCACCAGCGGCACGCCGGACCGGCGAAAAAGGTCTCCAATGCCGTCCACCAGGCTGGCTTCCGGTCCCACGACGGCCAGATCCACGTCTTGATCGACGGCGAAGTCCAACAGTTGCCGGAGCGAGAGCTTGGGGAGAAGCCGGGTCTTGGCGGCGGCCGCGATTCCGGCGTTTCCCGGGGAGCAGTAAATCTCCCGGACCTCGTCGCTCAAGCCCAGCTTCCAGACCAGCGCGTGTTCTCTTCCGCCAGAGCCGACGACTAGTATCTTCACTCTTGTTTCGCGCCGTACAGGCTCGAATCCTGCCTGGGTCAGCTTTCCTTCTTGGATTCAGTTTTGGGAGCCGCACTGTCGGCGGCGGCTTTGGCCGGTTCCTTCTTGGCGGTTTCCGGTTTGGTCTCCGAGCCGGTGTCCTTGCGGGCGTAGTCGGTGACGTACCAGCCTGACCCCTTGAACTGGATACTCGGCGCCGAGATCAGCTTCTCCAGCGTTCCGCCGCAAGAATTGCACGTCTCCAGGGGCGGGTCCGAGAACCGCTGAAGCGCTTCGATGGTCTCTCCGCAACTGTCGCAAGCGTATTCGTAAAGCGGCATCGTGGCGCCCGCAAGCAACCCCTCCAAAAACCGTAGAATATAGCAACCCTTTCCCCCTTTTGCCACGATCCGCGCCCGGCCCGCCTCAGCCGGCCTCCCCGTTCACCGGCCCCGCCTCATTCCTCTTTCCGCTCCTCTTTGAGATACTGGCCCGCGATGTTGGATCGGACCTTCATCAGGGGCAATCTGGAACAGGTCGAGGCCGGATTGAAGGAGCGCGGTTTTTCCTTGGACGCCGGGGAGTTCCGGTCTCTGGACGCTCGCGAGCGGGCGGCCCGGATCGAATCGGAGGAGCTGAGGGCCGTCCGCAACCGCACCAGCGCAGAGATCGCGAGGCGCCGCAAGCGGGGCGGCGATGCCGGTGCCCAGATCCGGGAGATGAAGCGCGTCTCCGCCCGGATCAAGGAGTTGGAGGAGAATCTGACCGACCTCCGGACCCGGATGGACTCGTTTCTCTCCTGGATCCCGAATCTGGCGGCCGAGGGGGTGCCTTCGGGAAAGGACAGCGCCGCCAACGAAGTCGTCCGCATCGTGGGCGAACCTCCCGAATTCTCCTTTCCCGTCCGGGACCATGTCGAGTTGGGAGCCCGCCTGGGCATCCTGGACCTGGAACGGGCCAGCAAGATCGCCGGCGCCCGTTTCAGCCTCTATTCCGGCGCCGGAGCCCTGCTGGAGCGGGCGCTCATCAACATGATGCTGGACCTCCACACCCGCCGCCACGGATACCGGGAGGTGATCCCTCCCTTCCTGGCCAATCGCCGCAGTTTCTTCGGCACCGGCAACCTCCCCAAGTTCGAGGAGGACCTCTTCCGGGTGGCCGGCTCCGACTACTTCCTCGTCCCCACCGCTGAGGTCCCGCTGACCAATGTCTTCGCCGGCGAGATCCTGGAAGAGAAAGATCTTCCCATCAACCTCACCGCATACACGCCCTGCTTCCGGAGCGAGGCCGGGTCTTACGGCAAGGACACCCGGGGGCTGATCCGCCTCCACCAGTTCAACAAGGTCGAGCTGGTCAAGTTCGCACGGCCGGAAGACTCCGCCCGTCAATTGGAGCAGTTGACCGGCCACGCCGAAGCGGTGCTCAAGGCGCTGGAAATCCCCTATCGGGTTGTGGTGCTCTCCACCGGCGACATGGGCTTCAGCGCCGCCAAGACGTACGATCTGGAGGTGTGGGTGCCCAGCCAGAACACGTATCGGGAGATTTCCTCCTGCAGCAACTTCACCGACTTTCAGGCTCGGCGCTGCAGGATTCGATTCCGTCCGGCGCAGGGATCCGGAAATCGTCTGGTCCACACTTTGAACGGGTCCGGATTGGCGATCGGACGGACCTGGGTGGCGCTGGTGGAGAATTTCCAGCAGGAGGACGGCAGCGTCCGGATTCCGGAGGCGCTCCGCTCCTACATGCATGGCCTGGAGCGTTTGGCGCCCGGGGAGCGTTCCTGAACAGATGATCGGTTTCAATCTGGACAAATCGGTTCGGCTCAGCTTCTACGAGCAGATCAAGGGGCAGCTCCTCTCGGCCATCTATTGCGGCAAGATCCGGGCCGGTGACCGGCTCCCGTCCATCCGGGAGGTCTCCGATCACCTGGGGATCAACTACAAGACGACCCGCAAGATCTATCTGAGGTTGGCCGAGGAGAACTACCTGGAGATCGTGAAGGGAAGCGGGGCCTTCCTCAAGGAAAGGAGCGGCGAGGCCTCCTATGAGCAGATGCGGCGGCAGGCGGTCTTCAAGCTGCTGGGCGAGGTGTCCGCCAAGGCCAGAGGCCTGGGCCTCCCGCCGGACAAGTTCAGCGGCCTGCTGGATGCCTACTGGAACGGGACCGATCTGAGGCGGTTGCGTCTGGCTGTCGTCGACCACGAAGAGGAAGCGTACGTTTTCTCCCGGGAGCTGGAGCTGCGCATGCAGGGGGTGCGGGCCCGGAGCGTTTCCTTGGGCGACGTCGAAAGCGATACCGCCCGGGCGCTCCTCAGCGGCAGCGAGTTCCTTCTGACCACCAGCTATCACCTGGAGGAGGTCAGGGAACTGTCCCGCCGTTTCGGCAAGAAGCTGGTGGAGATCAAGCCCAGCCACGAGATCTATCGTGAGGTCTTGAGTGCGGCCCGCGACGAGAACGTGGCCATCGTGGTCCGGGATGAAGACACCCTGCATGCTTCCTGGGACGTATTCATGAATATTTACCACCCGTCGACCGAGATGAAATTCTGGATCGCCCCCATTTCCAGGGAGGACCTCATCGAGAAGATCGTCCGTGATGCGGACCTGATCTTCGTTTCTCCCATGTGCTGGGACGAGATGAGAAAGCGGACGCCGCCCACGAAGACGTTGAAGACGTACGACAAGTTCATTTCCCAGGAGACCATCGACCAGCTCCGGGCGCTCCAGCTCTTGGGTTAGGAGCCGGGAACGCTCGGCGGCTCCCGCGGCAGGTGAGGAATGATCGGCCGGGAAGGCCGCGAAACGCGGCGAAACGCTCCCAGGACAGCCGTCTCCGAGTCATATGTTCGGAGTCTCCCCAAGGCCGAATTGCATCTTCATCTCGAGGGGAGCGTGGGGCCTGATCGGCTCCTTGCCCTCGCCCGAAAATACGGCACGGAATATGCGTCGCTCAGCGCCGCCGCGTTGACGGAGAAACTCTACCGGTACGGGAGCCTCCACGAATTCCTGGGCGCCTTCAAGGTGGTCTGCCAACACGTGCGCGGCAAGGAGGACTATGGAGACATCCTGGAGGACCTGGCCGAGAGCCTTCTCCGGCAGGGTGTCTTCTATGCGGAGATCATCTATTCGCCGTCCATTCCCTGGATCTGGGGCAGGGACGGCCGGGAAATACTGCGGCATCTGTTGAAGACAGGAGCCCGGTTCGAGGAGAAGGGCCTGGTCATCCGCTGGGTGCTGGACTGCGTGCGCCAGTTCGGCGTGGAAGCGGCGTGGAGGACGGCCCGGCTGGCGGCGGAGCACCGGGGCCGGGGCGTCGTGGCGTTGGGTATGGGAGGGGACGAGTTGTCCCTCCCCTTGACCGAGTATCGTGATGTCTTTCTCTGGGCCAAGGCCCATGAGATCTACATTCATGTCCACGCCGGTGAGATCGGCGAGCCGGACCAGGTCTGGAGCGCCCTCAAAGACCTGGGCGCCAACCGGATCGGCCACGGCGTCCAGGCGGCGCGGGACCCGCGCCTGATCGAGTATCTGCGGGAGCATGCCGTAGGGCTGGACGTCTGCCTGACCAGCAACCTCAGGACCCGGGCGTGGGCTCCGTTGTCGCAGCACCCCTTTCCCCTCCTGTACCGCCGCGGCGTTCCGGTGACCTTGAACACGGACGATCCCGGCCTGTTCCAGACCAGCTTGACCCAGGAGTATCTGAAGGCCTCGCGCATCTTCGGGCTGACGGCCCGGGACCTTCAGCGAATCGCGTTGCAGGCGGTGCGGTGCTCCTTCCTGCCACACGAGGCCAAGATGGCCCACATGCAGCGGATCCAGGACCAGGTGGGGCTTGGCTGAATTCCGCACGTCCGGGGCCGGCTGTGAGAGAATGTAGGACGCGTCCCAGCCGGAGGAGTGGCCGAGTGGTTTAAGGCGGCGGTCTTGAAAACCGCTGTGTCCGAAAGGGCACCGTGGGTTCGAATCCTACCTCCTCCGCCAACTCCTCCTCCAGAGACCTCCCGGAAAGTCCAACCGGGCCTGCGGTGCGGCCGGCCTGTGAAGCGGCGACCTCGCCGATTCCGGCGTGTATTCCGAATCAGACGGTGGTATATTCCGAATCGGACGAACCTGGATTCCGAATTGGACGAAAGTCGATGCCGGATCGGACGATACGCTTCGGGGAATTTGTGGCGCGGCATGCCGAGCGGCGGGTTCGCGCGGCACTGGAAGATACCCGCATCGTGGCGATCGTGGGGCCTCGCCAGTCCGGCAAGACAACGCTCGCCCGCCGCATCGCCGACGACGACGGCCGCCCCTTCATTACGCTGGACGACCAACAGTTCAGGCGGTTCGCTCGAAGTGATCCGGTCGGCTTCATGCGCGACCAACCAGCCGCGGTGATCGACGAGATCCAGCGCGCGCCGAGCCTCATCCTGGCTCTCAAGCAAACGGTCGATGAAGACCCGCGCCCCGGGCGCTACCTGATCACGGGCTCGGTCGACCTGTTCCGGGGCTCGATCTCTCCTGATTCGCTTGCGGGGCGCGTCGAGACGATCGATCTCTTGCCGTTTTCCCAAGCGGAAATCGCCCGTACCGACCCGCCGGAATTCCTGGACCGAGCCTTCGCCGCAGATTTTCCCGGCCTCGCGCTGACGGGACCGACCGGCGGCTTGACGGAACGCGTCATCTCCGGCGGTTTCCCCGAAGCTCTTTTCCGTGCGGCTCCGTCACGACGCCGGAGCTGGTTGCGGGCCTATGCACGGTCGCTCGCCGAACGCGATGTCTCCGATATCGCCTCCGTCGCCAAGCAGAATGACCTGGGCCGCCTGATTGATCATGCAGCAGTGTCGGCCGGCCAGTTGCTCAACCTGTCGGCCCTCGGATCACGAATCGGCGTCGACGGCAAGACCGTCGACCGCTGGCTCGCCCTGTTCGAGCACATGTTCCTGGTCCGGCGTGTCGCCGCCTGGCATCGTAGCGGACTGAAGAGGCTCATCAAGGCGCCGAAACTGCATTTTCTGGATTCCGGCCTGCTGGCGGCGCTTCAGCGGGTCTCGGCGGCGACAGTGGACAGGGACCGGCAGAAGCTGGGGCCCCATCTGGAAAGCTTCGTATACTCCGAACTCGCCAAGACGGCCGCTCTTTCCGACGACCAACCGGCCATCAGTCATTATCGCGACAAGGATCAGGTCGAAGTCGACTTCGTGCTGGAGCGATCCCCCGGCGCAATCGTCGGGATCGAAGTCAAGGCCGGCGCAACGGTGCGCCCCAGGGACTTCAAGGGCTTGAAACGCCTGCGAGAGGCCGTCGGCGATCGTTTCGCGTGCGGCATCATCCTCCATGACGGCGACCGCGTTCAAAAGGCCGGTTCCAGGCTCTTCGCCATGCCCGTCAAGATGCTCTGGACGAACTGCCGGCAGTAAGGATGGCCGATTATCGGTCGAACCCGGCCTACGAGACCCCCATCCTCTCGTCCCCTTCCCGGATGCCCAGGTTGCCGTAGCGGTGGTAATCGATGCTGATGCTCTGTTCCCTGAGGTACCAGAGCAACTCCACCCGGCCCTGGGCCAGGACCGGGGCCCGCGCCAGGTAGACGCCGGACGCGGCCGCCGCCCGGAACACAATCTCCGGCACCCGCTCCGGCATCGCAAAGCGGACGCGAAGGGTTTCGGCGCAGCGGACCCGGTCCGCCAATTCGTCGTCGGTCTCCCGGATGAATTCGATGGCCTCTTCCCACGACCCGGTCAGCTCCCTCAGCCAATCGACGGCCGGAGACGACCATCCCCTGGGAAGGCTCATGGCCGCACGGCAGCCGGCGGCCTTGGCCGCGCAGGCACGGGCGAAGATCTCGAACAGGGAATCGGAAGGATCCACGCGGATGCAGAGCCGGCGGACGGGGAGATAACGCCGCAGGTTGTCCTGGCCCACGAGGCGGAAATGGTCATGGGTGCGTCCGAATTCGTCCCGGCTGCTGGCCCAGTAGCTTTCCAGAGCCGCCACGACCCGGGGCAGTTCGTCCCCATTCGCTGTGACGGTGGCAGGAAGCGGCTGTTTCAGGCGAGACCGGAGGGCGGCAAGATGGGGGTCGGCGACCTGGGTGGGACCGTCTGGAGACTCGGTGTCGCTGAAGTTCATGAGTTGGCCCACGTAGTTGGGGCCTCCCGCCTTGATACCGGGACCAAAGGCGGACTTGGCCATGCCCCCGAAGGGTTGACGAAGCACGACAGCCCCGGTGGTTCCCCGGTTGACGTAGAGGTTTCCCGCGTCGACGCGGTCGCGCCAGTACGCCTGCTCGCGATCGTCGAGGCTCTCCAATCCTGCGGTCAATCCGTAGCCGGTCTGACGGATGAGGCCCAGCGCCTCGTCCAGGTTCTTCACCCGAATCACCCCCAGCACGGGACCGAAGAGCTCGGTCAGGTGGGTGAAGCTGCCCGGCCGGACGCCCCATTTGACGCCCGGCGAGTAGAGGCAGGGATTGTCATCCATCCGCCTGGGCATGACCGCCCATGACTCGCCGGGCTCCAGTTCCTTGAGGCCCCTTTCCAGGGCGCCGGAGGGGGGGCGAATCAAGGGCCCCATGCGATTCCTCGGATCCCAGGCCGACCCGACCTCCAGGCTCTGCACCGCGTCGCAGAGCGTCTCCTTGAACTTGGGGTCCCGGCAGGTCTCCTCCTCGACGAGGAGCAGGGATGTCGCGGAGCATTTCTGTCCACTGTGACTGAAGGCGGAGTGAATCACGTGGCTGATGGCCAGTTCCCGATCTCCCAGGGCAGTCAGGGTGGCCGCGTTCTTGCCCCCGGTTTCCGCCAGGAGATTCATGTCCGGCTTGAGCCGGAGCATCCGCAGGGCGGTCTCCGTGCCGCCGGTCAGAATGACGGCGTCCACCTCCGGGTGAGAGACCAATCGGGACCCGCCTGTGGCGACGGCGCAGGGCGCCATCTGCAGAGTCCGCCGCGAGACCCCGGCCCTCCAGAAGCAGCGGCACAGTTCATGGGCCACCAGCACGGTGTCGGGGGAGGGTTTGAGGATGACGGTGTTCCCCGCCGCCAATGCGGCGGCGATACCGCCTCCGGGAATGGCGATGGGGAAGTTCCAGGGGGAGACGACCACTACGACGCCCTTGGGTTCGGCCCTCAAACCGGGGAGGTCCTGGAAGTAACGGGCGGCCAGGTCGTAGAAAACGACGAAGTCCACGACCTCGGAAACCTCCGGGTCCGACTCGGACAGGGTCTTCCCGCCGTCCGCCAGGGCGGCGCCCATGAGGTCTCCCCGGCCGCGACGCAGTTCGCGGGCCACAGCCGCCAGGACCTGGGAACGCTCTTCCGCGGGCTTCCGCCGCCAGCCGTCGGGATCGGTGCGAGCGCAGGCCACGGCCCGCTCCACGTCCTTCTCGTTGGCCTGCCGGTAGCGGCCCACGATCAGACCCGGCCGGGATGGGTCGAAGCAGTTTTGCAGCTCCCGATTCCGGAAGATCTCCCTCCCGTCGACCACCAGGGGAACCTCCACCCTGTGGTCGCCGTGCCGCGGTTTCCAGCGCTCGATGATGCCGTGGGCCCACTCGCGGTTGGCCGGCAATGAGAAGTCGGTGTCGGGCTCGTTGACGAATCGGCTCCACGAACCCGGGCGTGGCGACACGCCGGTCTCGGCCATGCGGTTCTGGACACGCCGAGGTTTTTCCGAAACGCACTCGCGGCGGCGGGAGGATTCGAGGAACCCCTCTTCCAGCCGTTTCCACTCCGGGCTGTCCGGGACCAGCCGGAAGGCGTGCCGGAGGAAATTGTCGGGTCCCGTGTTCTCGTCCAACCGGCGAAACAGGTATCCGATGGCGTTGATGAAGTCCTCCTTCCGGGCCGCCGGCGCGTAGAGAAGCACGTTTTGCGTCAGCTCGAACAGGGCGCGGCGCTGGGCGTTGGCCATCCCTTCCAGCATCTCGAACTGCACCCGGTCCAGGGCGCCGGCTTCCGCTGCCAACAGCAGAGCGTACGAGACGTCGAAGAGATTGTGCGAGGCTACCCCCAGGCGCACGGCCGCGATGTTCTCCGGCGTCAGGGCCTCGTGCAGCATGCGCTTGTAGTTGGCGTCGGTCTCCAGCTTCGACCTGAAAGGAGCCTGCATCCAACCCCGCAGCGAAGCCTCCACCCGTTCCATCTCCAGGTTGGCGCCCTTCACCAGCCGGATGGTCACAGGCGCTCCTCCCCGTTTCACTCGTTCTCTGGCCCAGGCGTTGATTCTCTTCTGGGCCAGGTAGGAGTCGGGGAGGTAGGCTTGAAGAGCGATCCCCGCGCCGGCGTGCTCGAGACCCTTTCGGTCCAGAGTGCGGAGAAAAACCTCGGTGGTCACCGCCAGGTCACGGTACTCCTCCATGTCGAGGTAGACGAACTTGGGCGCCTCGGTGCCGTCCCGGCGGCGAAAGCGCTCCCTGGCCGCCGCGCGGTACAGCAGCTCCATGCGATCGCAAAGAACGGAAACCGTGTGCTCGAAGGCCAGCGACGAGATCTGCGAGTAGATGGTGGAGATCTTGACCGAAATGACCTCCAGCTCCGGGAGTTGAAGAGCGCGGAGATACGATTCCAGACGCCGCTGTGCGTCGGCTTCTCCCAGGAGGGCCTCGCCCAGGAAGTTGACGTTCATTCGGACACCGCCCTGCCGGCGCCCCTCCAGGTGCCGGACCAGCAGTGCCTCCTCGGCGGGGAGAACGACGTTGGCGGTCTCTTCCCGCATCCTCTCCTTGACCAGGGGGGCCGCCACCCCTGGAAGGTAGGAACCGAAGGAACGAAAGCCCCTGAGCAGGGTCCGGTCCAGCCCGCTGAAGAAACGGGGGATTCCCTGCACGTCCAGGATGTGCAGGATCTGGTCGACCGCGCGATGCGGGCTGTTGGAGCGGAAGGCCTGGTCGGTGAGCTGGGTCAGCGTCGCCTTGTCGTGGGGACTCTGCACCATCCGCTCCAGTTCGGCCTGCTGCCTCGCTTCCAAGGGGGTTTGAAGCGCCGCCGCCGTTTCCTGAAGCTGCCGCGCCAGGAAGACGGCTTTCCGCGCCCGCTCCGTGGAGGGTGACCCGGAGTCCCGGCCGAACGATCCGAGAAGTGCGTTCAAGGCCTTCTTCAATTTGACCCGCCGGAATGAGAGCCAAGGACCCCGGGACGGCCCGGCCCCGGATCTGCCCGCGGGCCGGAGGAGGGCGAGGAACGGGCGTTGCCCCGCGGACGGCTTGGCCGGTTAAGCGACTTTTTCCCGGGCTTCCAAGACCTTCGCAACCACGACTTCGATGTCCGATTCATCGACAAACGGCGACTGGATATACGATTTCAAGGCAAAGATGGGCTCCTGATAACGGGTGCGGCGATAGCACTCGGTCGAAGAAACGACGACGCCGCGTCCCGCCATGGCCTCGGCGTGCACGTACCGGAATATGTTTCGATTGTATTCGTTGTGGGCCAGCAGGGATGCCCGGTAGGCCGGGTCGTCGAATTCCTGCCGTTTGATGGCAAAGGTGTCGACGCCCGGCGGATAGGCGCGGAACAGGGTCACGGTGCCGAAGTTGTCCCGGTTGAGGACGGTCGTGCCTTCATGCCCTTCCAGGTGCTCCCTCAGCAGTTGAGCCATCTCGACGATATGCCCGACGACGACCTGCAGACCCTGCTCGCCGAACAGGCGAAAATTCGCCAGGGCCGCGAGAGGACCCGTCCCCGCCCTGGAGGTCTCGAGGGTGTACATGCCGGGCCGATGATCGCCGAAGTGATAGAGATAGGGCATCTGTTCGGCCGAGCGCGTCACCAGCCGCAAGTCCTCCGAGTTTTTGACCAGCACGAGGCTGGAGATGTAAGGCGCGAAACCGGTTTTGTGAAAGTCGACGCCGACGGAGTCGGCTTCCCGCAAATGGCGGATTCGGCGGCACGCGCCTGCCAGGGCGCGAATTGTGCGTCGCCGGAACCCCAAGGGGTTGCTTTTGAAATCGTACTGGTTGAAGACCGACCAGGCCCAGCCGATGACGGCGTCGGCGTGAACGTGCGGACGGTAGGCGAGTTGATATTCGTCGGCCAAGGCGTCCCGCAGTTTCACGATCCCCCGTAGATCGTCCAACCCGAAGGCATCGGTGGTTCCCAATGTCGCGATGATGGCGGC
>JAPOYZ010000189.1 GCA_026706325.1 Candidatus Aminicenantota bacterium | reverse complement strand
ATCACGTTGTGCCACTGATCCGGCGCCAGCTTGTTCTCCTCGACGCCGCGGACCCCCATGTTGCGGCCATCCTTCACCTGAAGGTTCAGTGACGGCCGGTCGCCGGCAATCTCCAAACTCCAGCCGCGGTTTTCGTTGTCGGGATCGACCTGCCGGGCCAGCATCATGCGGGAGCCCCCTTTCCAAAACCGGAAGGTCACGGAAAGGGTGAAGGGGCGGTCTGCTTCCAGCCCTGGGAAATCTTCGATCTCCACGTAAGACTCATCGGGCAGTTCCAGGGTCGGGACGGGACCAGACCGATCGATCCGGGAGAATTCGGACAACGCCAATTCCCTCTTTTCAGAACCGACGCGGAGATGGGGTGTCCCTCCCAGTTCCAATGAGAACATCTGGGAGCCGTCGAATTCGCCAAGATTCAGATCCAGATGCCCGTCCGAGTCCAGCCAGCGGTGAAAGTCCGCCTCCGCGGCCCGTTCGACCTCGTCACGCTTCTCTCTGGCAGCCGGCTCTTCCTGCCTCAGTTCCTCCCACCTCACGGCGTCGCTTCTGGCCGGCACGATCATCACGGGAGGCGGGTCGAAGGCGTTTCCGTCCAGGGGCTTCTGGGTGGTATTGCGGAAGAAGGCGGCCAGCGGGTAGAAGTCCTGCTGGGTGATGGGATCGAACTTGTGGTCGTGGCAGGTGGCGCAACCCACCGTCAGGCCCAGCCAGACCGTGCCGGTGGTGTCGACCCGGTCCTTGGCGTACATGACCTCCACTTCCTCCTTGATGACGCCACCTTCGTTGGTAGTGATGTTGCAGCGGTGGAAACCGGTGGCGACGAGTTGGTCCGGAGTCGGATCGGGCAACAGGTCTCCGGCCAACTGGTCCACCGTGAACTGGTCGAAGGGCAGGTTTCGGTTGAAGGCCCGGATAACCCAGTCGCGGTACGCCCACATCTCACGGTAGTTGTCGATGTGCAGGCCGTGAGTATCGCCGTAGCGCGCCGCATCGAGCCAATAGCGGCCCCGGTGCTCCCCGTAGGCCGGGGACCGCATCCGCCCGTCCACCCACTTGGAGTAGGCATCCGAAGAGGCATCCGCCACGAACTGCTCCACGTCCTCCGGGCGCGGCGGCAAACCGGTGAGATCCAGCGAGGTCCGCCGAGCCAACGTGCGGCGGTCCGCCTCCCCGGCCGGGGTCAAGCCCTCCTTCTCGAGCCGGGCAAGGACGAACCGGTCGATGGGATTGCGGACCCACTCCGGGGACTGGACCTGGGGCAGCGGAGGCCGGGTCAGAGGCGCAAAGGACCAGTGATCTTCCCAAGCAGCCCCCTCCTCGATCCAACGCCGCACCACCTGGATCTGATCTTCCGTCAGTTCCTTGTGGGCGTACTTGGGCGGCATTCGCAGGGCGGCATCCGGGTGAGTGATCCGCTGGTAGACGAGGCTTGACTCGGGATCACCTGGAGCAACCGGCGACCCCGCGGGCCGCTGGGAAAAGACGCCCTCCTCCAGGTCCAGCCTCAGATCAGCCAACCGTGCCTTGGGGTCCGGGCCGTGGCACTCGAAGCAGGCGTTGGAAAAGATGGGACGCACCTGCGACTGAAAGTCCACCGGCGTTTCGTCCCCCGCCGAACCCGGCGCGGGCGGCGCGCTCAACACCGCAACACTGGCGAGCACCGCCACCACAGCCGCCGAAATCCGTCTGGAAACCACAGGTGCAGGCAAGATAGCACCTATTCTACACCGTTCCCCTGCTTGTCTCACTACGTCGGGGAAAAGAGTGGTGTGCGAGCGGTATTCATCTTATGGCCACCTTCGGCGTGAGAAGATCAGCGATCGTCTTTCTGGCCGGGGTCTGGCGAAGACGTGGAGAAATTAGGGCATCGAGCAAAAAATGGACCGGGCGTCCAAATTATGGCCACAGTTCGGTCTCTTCTAAACTATAGACTACCGGCCGACCTCCCCTTAACTCTTTCTTTTCTCCTATCCCCCTGCTGAGACCCAATGCCGCCATGACCGTCGCCAGACAATCCACTGTGGGCCACCACGAGAAGATGATTTTGGTCCAAAAGGCGGCACAGGCGAAAGCGCGCCAACCCATGATGGTGCCGACCACAAGGGCAGGTCACCAGCCCTTCGAGTGAAAAATACAAACAGAAACAGACATTGGGAAAGCCATCAAAATGGTCAAAGTCTCTTATACGGGTGTCATTTGCCAGAGATTCGTCAAACTTCGCGAGACGGGGGAATCTTTCGGAAGGGTGGGGATTCTCTGGAAGAATGGCGAATCTTTCCGAGGACGGGCAGACAGCGTGATAGAATCGGCAAACGGAGGGAGGGCGCTGTCGGCCTCCGCATGGGGCGGCGGATCCGCGCCAAGCGGGCGGGAGCCGAACCGCGAGGGTCCCGGGTGCCCCGGCTGTGCCGCCACCGCGTGCTTCTTTGATGGGCCGAACGACAGGGCACAGAGGGAGATTCCGGTCGTAGGTCGCGATCGGAAACAGGGAGGGAACATGGCCAATTGGCTCCAACGCGAAAGGCTTTTCTTTGCTTTTGTGTACGTGGATTGGCCTGTATGGTCTGGTTGTGTTTTTCCTCCTACCAGTATCCCTTTGGAGGGGGTTCGGTGAACTGTTGGCGAGTCGCCGTGTTCCTGGTGCCCTTCTTTTGCTTCTCTGTCGCGCCGATCGGATTTTTCTTGGAGCACTTGCTGGGTTACGGAACGCTGCGCGGCGTTCGAATCCGAGATGAGGTCCCTAAGACCCACTTCTGGATAGTTTCTGCCCTCGGTCCACTAGGCGGGGGCGACGGTGGCCATCATTGCCTTGGTGAGATTCTCTCCAGATTGCCGCTGGCCGCTCCTGATATCCCTTTTCGTGGCTTTCTATTGGGAGATTTCGCGCCGCTATGCGAACGTTCTCTTTCCCAAGTCTTGACTGGGATTCAGGCAGACGGAATGGTCCCGCAGGAGACGAGGTCTTATGAGTGGCGAGAAAGCGGCATCAAAGGTGAATCCCCTCAAAAGGATCGTCGAACGGGCACTGTTCATGATCGGGGACCAGAACACCGGAAAAAGCACCCAGCTACGGAGCCTGTTTCTCGATCCGAGATTGGGGATGCAGGGCCGAATCCCTAAGAGGAGATTTCCCGGGATGTATCACCGGCTCGGTCCCGGACGGTGGCTCTATCTTCGGTTGACATCGCCGCACGAGGCCGGTTTGACGCTCGACAAGTTTCTGGACAGCTGTGAACGAAGACTGACTCCAGACTCAGGCCGCTGGAGTGTGGCTTGTGCGCTGCAGGTGAGAGCGACAAAGAAAACGCCGGGAGGACCTGAAGTGATCAAGGCGTTCATCCAACGCTTGGCTCCGGAAGGGGTGCGGGCCGTCGTTCTTGATCCGGATCGCTACGGGAACACTCGCACCTACGTTCCAGGTCTGATGAAAGCCTTACAGTCCGTGCCCAACTGCGAGGTGGTGTCTGTAGACGCCACCAGTCGAGACGCCCACGGAATGGAGTACGCCGCCTATTTCTACGATGGAATTTGAGAAGGCCGTCGAAAGAGGGTGGCCTCATTTTGGGGACTGTACTGCAAGTGCGGATAAGGTGTGGTGATGACGACTGAACCGGAAAGGGACCGACTGAACGACCAACTCGTGATTGGGGTGCTTGGAGCGTCGGGCCCACGCGCTTCAGGACCGAGATCATCTGGAAACGCATCAGTGCCACAGCGACACTAGGCAAGGCCGCCGACGTGACTTTCAAGAGAGCCAAACGAATAAGACCCACATCGTCGAAGAAGCAGAGTCACCTGCCTACGACCCCCCATTGATTCCACCATTGCGTTTTGGTCTGGGGGTATTAAGGAGCATGGGCGACGAGCTTCAGGATTGTCTGTGGACTTTCTGGTGTTGGCTACGCGGTAACGAGTCCGGCAGTACGACGATCCGGAACCTTGGTTTTGTAATCAGTGCGGTAGCCGCTTTCATCTTTGCCTTCTGGCGGAGCACAATTGCCGAACGACAAGCCAATACAGCGGAGCGTGGGCTATTGAACGAACGTTACCAAAAGGGCGCGGAAATGCTAGATAGTGAGAAACTCTCGGTCCGGCTCGGTGGCCTGTATGCTCTTGCACGTCTCTCCGAGGATCACCCGGAGCAATATCACGTCGAGGTCATGCGCCTATTCTGCGCGTTCGCCCGTCATCCGAGCGGGACACCGGTTGAGAACATCGCCCTGTCTGAAGGGGGCAAACTAACAGGTGATGCCAAATTTGTTACTGGCTGGGAAGATGCGGGGGACGAGAGAGCTAAAGAAAAAGGGAAAGAATCCGACCGTCCGCAGCGGGTACGCGAGGACGTTCAGGCCGTAATGGATTTGCTCCGTAGACGTCCAGAGAAGCATATTGAACTTGAACGGGAGGCCAACTTCAGATTAGACCTACGAGGCGTCAAACTTCGATTTGGATCTCTTAAGGAGATGAATTTGGATCGAGCCTTCCTCATGAAGGCTGACCTGTCAAACGCGATACTTTCTCAAGCGTCGCTCATTGATGCGATTCTCTCGGGTGCTCACCTTGAGAACACAAACCTTACTGGAACCAATTTGTCTAACGCCCGATTCTCTGGTCGTGATAACACCGACCCTCGTAGTGAGCCACCCGCGACTGGTATGACCCAACAGCAGCTTGATAGAGCGGTGGCATCTCCAGACCGGCCACCACGACTGGAAAACTGTATCGATACCCAGACCAACAAGCAGTTGGTCTGGAACTGGAAGACATCGGCCTCTGGGCATCGTCCAGGCACCGACTAATGCTGCACGGCGGATTGAGGATCTCAATCGTGTCCACCGCGAATTGTGACTGCAGAGAGAGTCCGGCTGCTGGCTTCGACGTTAGCGTTTTCGCTCTCATTCTTGTTTCCGATCATAGGCTTCGATGGCACGTCTGAGAAGTTGGATATTTTTGAGTTCGCCATCCCCTGCAAATCACGTGACGTGGGCACGAAACTCGGCGGCCACTCTTAGGTTCCAGCGTAGTTGACCCGCTTTCGTGGACTCATTCAAAGAAAGGAAGTGAAAGGAGGGACCCACGATGGCAAACAAGCAGCAGCGGTACGCACCTGAAGCACCGGGGGAGATTGTGCGGCTGTTGCGTTCGGTTGGGGGCGGCGAATCGCGCATGTCGCGTGAGCACCGCCCGAATGCGATCCTTTCATCGAGGTTAAGTTGATAATTTGAATGCTTGTAATAGGAAAACGACGGAGGTAGAGGAATTTGATACTTCAAAAAACCGTTGCCCGGTATCTGATCTCGTCACCCTATAGGGTAGTCGGGATGTTTTCAACGGATACCTTCTCGATTGACCATGCATTTCCTCGAGATCGCTCTCAGTTGCTAACTCAAATTCAATCTGGCCCATTCTCCCGCTGCTACTACGTTGTCTCAGTGACCCACAAAGAGCATGGAGAACATGACGGAGTGGGCTTTCCCAGCTATTTGATTAACGCAGAGTTAATAGCCGATCTGGCTTCTGTTTGGTTTGGGAAGAGGTTCGATGTTCACGGTCCGCTTCAAGAGCATGGAAACTTCTGCATTCCGACATTTTGGGGTAATCAACCGGTTGCGCATCCAAACGCCGGACCCTTCAGTCACAAACCCCGACAGGATCTGAAGATCGAACCGACATGGAGTGAATTTGGGACGCCATTTGAATTATTTAGTAAGTACTCCGACAGCGATTCCGTGACCGGAGCTTTCTGGCGGGCGACACGTTTCTATGCCCGAGCGCTTCGATCCTTCGATAATGATCCTGAAGTGGCATTTTTCAATCTCATCGTGGCTATCGAGATGCTGGCAGCGGGAATGGATTTCGCCGAGGATCAGATTTTTGATGCGGAGATTCTTGAGATTTTCCAACGGATTCGCGAAGAACTATGTGACGGAGAGCGCGTCGAAAGGATTGTTCGAAGCTGGCACTATCGGGTGCGGCGAAAGGTTTCACTTTGTGCAGTTGAACTCACGAATGATAACTTTTTTGATGGATCTGAAGCCGAACATCCGGCGGGAAGACTAAGCAAAGAGGATCTCTTTGATCGGATAAAAAATGCATTCGATTTACGGAGCAAATATGCCCACGCAGGGGCCGACATTGGCGAGTGGTTGAATATTCTCGCCGACCTTAACGAGGAAATTCAGCTTGGCCCACCCGAAATGAAAGACAGAAAATTAGCGAACCTAATCCGAAAGGCTCCGACGCTGGGAGGATTGGAACGTCTGGTGAGGTTCATGACGCTTCGGTTTGCCCACAAAGAAATTTCCCCCGTCCATGAGGCCTTGGAGTGACTATGCCTCCGAAGCCTCTCTGGTCTTGGAAAATTCTGTATATAGGCTCGCGATTTCTCAGCTGAATCTAGCGCGACCGAGCCCTACGGAGCTATTGGATTCTTAGAATCTAATGGAGGCTGCGCAATTCAACTACGATGGGAGAATTATCGTGCAGACCGAAAACTCAATCAGACCCTCCCAAATTACACGCCCGTGGCCTTGATACTTACCCGAGTGGGTTCTACGATTCAGCCAAGCTGAGGACCGTTGCCAATGACCCATTTCCAAGGACGACTCTTGCTCGTTGCCGGGCTGCTGGCGGCTGCCGGATTGATTTGGACTCCGATGGCCGGTGGCGCCAGCCATGCCATTCCCGACATCTCTGGAAAAATTCTGACGGTGAGGGGGCCCGTCGACCCCGCCGAGCTGGGTCCCACCATCATGCATGAGCATGTCCTCCTCGACTATCGCGGAAGGCCGAAGGGGGAGCTTACGGCCACTGAAGCGGCTTTCTACGAGCAGCCCGTCTCCCTCAAGAACCTGAGCCGGCTCCGCTCCTGGGTCTCGCCTAACGCAGACAACCTGATTCTGGGCGACGTGGACGTGGCCATTCGCGAGGTGCTGGAGTTCAAGCGCTGGGGCGGCAGCGGGATCGTCGACTGCACCAGCATCGGACTGGGGCGCGACCCGACCGGTCTGCTCCAGGTCTCCAACGCCGCCGGGCTCCACATCGTCATGGGCGCCGGCTGGTACACCCACTCCTTCCACCCGGCGGACATGGATTCCCGGACGGTGGAGGAACTGACCGAGGTCATCATCAAGGACATCACCGTTGGAGCAGAGGGTACGGCGGTGCGGTCCGGCATCATCGGTGAAGTGGGCGTGGGAAATGCGCTCCATCCCAATGAACTCAAGAGCGCCAGGGCCGCCGCCCGCGCCAGCCGGGCTACCGGCGCCGCCATCTCCTTTCACCACGCCGGCCGAGGCGAGGGGAAATTCACCGTCCTGGACATGGTGGAGGCGGAGGGCGCCGATCTGAACCGGGTCATCATCGGTCACTCGAACCACATCGCCACCCAGATCCCTTACATGAAGCGGCTTCTGGAGCGGGGGGTCTACATCCAATTCGACCTCATGGGAGAGGTGATCCCCCGCCTGGGCCGGATCCACGACTACGACACGGTCCGCGCCATCGTCCAACTGATCCGGGACGGATACGCCGACCGGCTGCTTCTCTCGCAGGACGTCTGCACCAAGACCATGATGAAGACGTACGGGGGCCAGGGATTTTCCTTCGTGATGGAGTTCGTCCTGCCCGAGTTGAAGCGTCTGGGAGCTCCCGAGGAGGCCCTCCATCAGGTCATGGTGGAGAACCCGCGCCGGGTTTTGACCTTCGCCAAGCCGGGATAGTCCGAATCGTGGACCGCCGCCCCTTGCGGGCCCGCCGCGACGAACCGGGATCACTGCTTGATCACGGTTCCGTCCCGCCGCCGAATCACGCCCCAGCCACCGTTGTGCTTCTTCTTGTCACCCGACTCGAAGCTTCCGAAGGGGTATTTGCGCGCCGCCGCTTCGTCCACCTCGATGCCCCAGCCGGGCTCCTCGCTGGCGAACAGGTACCCGTTCCGGTATTCGGGACAGCCCTGGAACACCTCCAGCTCACGTTCGGAGAATCCGGGAAACTCCTGGATGCCGAAGTTGTAGCAGGCCAGATCCAACGCCAGGTTGCCTGCATGTCCGATCGGCGAGACGTCCCCGGGACCGTGCCAGGCGGTTCGGACGCCGAAGAGCTCCCCCAGGGCCGCGATCTTGCGGCAGGGGGTCAGCCCTCCGGCCTGGGAGATGTGGATGCGGATATAGTCGAAGAGCCTCTCGGAAATGAGGGGGATCCATTCGTGAGGACTGTTGAAGAGCTCTCCCATGGCGATGGGCGTGGTGGAGTGGCGGCGGATCAACCGGAAGTACGCGATATCCTCGGGAGAGACGGGGTCCTCCAGGAAAAAGAGCCGAAACTGTTCCACGTCCTTGCAGAGCTGGAGCGCCTGGGTGGGCGTGATCCGTTCGTGGACGTCGTGGAGCAGCTCCACTTCTTCGCCCAACTGCTTCCGGCATTCCTCGAACAGGGCCAGGATCCGGCGTATATAGGGAGCCGGCTCGAAGACCGGGTCGTCGTGCAGCTTCTCCGCCGGGCGTCCGCCGGAGCGGCCTCCGTATCCCGACATCCCGGGGACCCCCACCTGGACCCGGACGTGGCGGACGCCATCCTCCATGTAGGCCCGGGCCCTGTCGATGACCTCCGCGATCTCGGCGCCGCTGGCATGACGGTAGCAGTCGGCCGCCTCGCGGCATTTTCCGCCCAGGAGCTGGTAGACGGGCAGCCCGGCCTGGCGGCCCTTGATGTCCCAGAGGGCCATGTCCACCCCGCTGATGGCATTGTTCAGGACCGGGCCGTTCCGCCAGTAGGAGCTGTTGTAGCAGGCCTGCCAGGTGTCATCGATCCGGTCGGCCGGCTTGCCCACCAGGAACGGCTTCAGGTATCGCTCCACCGCGGGAACCACCAGGTCCGCCCGCTGCGTGAAGGTGGCGCATCCGTAGCCGTAAAGGCCGTCCTGGTCGGTGAGGACCTTCACAACCACCAGGCGCAGTCCTCTCGGAGCGGTGGCGATCACCTGGATGTCCCGGATCCGGGGCGGGGGCATTCCCCGGGTCCTTTTCTCCACCAACGCCCGGGCTTCGAGTTCCTTCGAGGAGACGACACCGGAGAGCGCGCCGGCAGCCAGGCCGCCCAGAAGTCCACGTCTGTGCATTTTTCTTCTCCTTCCCATCAAGACACGCTTCTCAATCCGCGGGCCGTAGTAGACTGGACTCGAGACCGATGCGGACAATCCCACGCCGAATGAGCCGCCCATGAAGACCCTGAGCCGGCGCCGCTGGATGTCCGGCCTGGCCCTGGTCGCCGCCGGCCGGACCGGCCGGGCAGAGCCATCCGGGCCCGGCGTGCTCGACGCCCATGCCCACGTCTGGTCTGCGGACCTCCGGAAGTATCCTCTGGCGCCGGGCCTGACCCGTGAAAACCTCTGGTTTCCCAGCTTCACGGTAGAGGAACTGGTCGAGCGGGGCAGCCGCGCAGGGGTGACCCGCTACAACCTGATCCAGATGACCTGCTACGGCCTCGACCACAGCTACATCCTCGACATCATCGCCAACGACCCCACGCGGTTCGTCGGCACCGGCGTCGTCCCCGCCGTCAGCGACGTTTCCCTCCCCAGCCCCGACCGCGTCATGAAGGCCCTGGCCCGGGGCGGCATCTACGCCTTCCGGATCCGCGGACGGTCGACCCGCCCCGCCATGCGAAGCGGAGAACGCTGGATGGACCACCCGGGCTTCGACAAGATGTTCGCCGCCGGAGCCCGGCACGACCTCTGCCTGAGTTTCCTCATGACTCCGGCGGACCTGCCCGAGTTGGACCGCATGTGCCGGCGCTTTCCCGAAACTCCTGTGATCATCGACCACTTTTGCCTGATCGGCAAGCAGCCCCGTCGGGTGGAAGAGGAGACCGGCGCGCTGTGCCGCATGGCCCGGCACCCCCGGGTCATGCTGAAGCTGGGCGCATTCTACGCCTTGGGCAGGAAACGCCCGCCTTACCTGGACATGCTCCCGCTGATTCGCCGGCTGGTGGATGCCTTCGGCCCCGACCGGTGCATGTGGGAAAGCGACGCTCCGTTGCAGACGAAAAATGGACATACCATCGAGGCCGCCGTCGCCGTGATCCGGGACCACGCCGACTTCCTCTCGTCCTCGGACAAGCGGCAGATCCTGTCCGGGACGGCCGAGAAGCTCTTTTTCGACCGAAGTCCGCCAGTCTCCGGCGATGCGGATTGAAGGTGGCGGCGGAATCGCCGGGACTCTAGAATAGGTCGGCAAAAGGAGTACCTACCATGAAACTGGGATTCTTCACCATGCCCCTGCATCCGCCGGGGTCGGACTTCACCGAGACCTTGGAGAGCGACCTGGAACAGATCATCACCCTGGACCAATTGGGGTTTCACGAGGCCTGGCTCGGCGAGCACTTCACCAGCGTCTGGGAGAACATCCCCGCTCCCGACCTGCTGCTGGCCAGCGCCATCCCCCAGACCGAGCAGATCATCATGGGCACCGGCGTGACCTGCATGCCCAACCACAACCCATTCGTCATCGCCAGCCGCATCGCCCAGTTGGATCACATGTGCCGCGGAAGGTTCTACTGGGGCGTGGGATCGGGCGGATTCCCGGGCGACTTCGAGGTCTTCGGATTCGATCCCAAGACCGGAGAGCAGAGGGGGATGACCCGTGACGCGGTGGACGTCGTCCTCCAGCTCTGGCAAGATCCGCAGCCCGGACTGTACGAACACAAGCACTGGCGTTTCACCGTGCCGGAGCCTGAATCGGACATCGGTCTCCGGTTCCACCTGAAGCCCTACCAGAAACCCCACCCTCCCATCGGCGTCGCCGGCGTGTCGGTCAAATCCGGAACTTTGGTGCGGGCCGGAGAGGAGGGCTGGATTCCCATGAGCATCAACATCGTGCCGACCAGGATTCTCAAGTCCCACTGGGAGGCGGTGTTGGAAGGAGCCGCCACCACCGGACGGACTCCCGACCGGAGCCAGTGGCGCGTGGCCCGAAACGTGTTCGTAGCGGACACGACGCAGGAAGCCAGGCGGTGCGTCCTCGAAGGGACCATGGCGCGGGATTTCGAGGACTACTTCCTCCGCCTGTTGCCCAAGTGCAAGATGCTCGACCTGATGAAGACCGACCTCGACATGCCCGACTCGGACGTGACCCCGGAATACCTGCTGGACAACCTCTGGCTCGTGGGCAGCCCCGACGACGTCGCCGAGAAGCTCCAGCGGCTTCAGGACGATCTGGGCGGCTTCGGCGTCCTCCTGGTCCTTGGTCACGAGTGGGACCCGAAGGACCGCTGGGTCGAGTCCATGCGGCTCCTCCAGGAAGAGGTTTTGCCTCGGGTCAATGGAGCTGGGGAGTGAGAATCAGGAGCGGCGACTTTCCTGTCGCCGCAGGAACGGCGGTTTTCCTACCGCCGACCAGGGGGGTCCAGGGCGGACGGCAGTCCCAGCTTTACGCTTTCCATGAGTCGTTTTGAAGACAGGGGGACAGGAAAGTCGCCTGCGCGCGATGAAACAAGCGGATTGAAGGATAGAGTGGAGTCAGGATCGTGGCACGGTTCACGCTGAAGGATCTGGGGAAGTACGAAGAAGCCATTTTGGAGTCCATTGATCTCCCGGAGCGGGACGCCCGGCGTTTCATGGAGCTGGGCTTTCTCCCCGGCTCGGTGGTTTCAACTGCCGGACGATCCCCGTTCGGCGACCCTCGGGTGTACCGGGTGGACGGCTCCGAAGTGGCACTGCGGCGTGAGACGGCTGCCCGCCTGATTCTACGCAGACCCCGTTCCCCCGGCCGCAAAGACTCATGAGCCACAGTCATGGGGCCGGCACGGCCGCTCCCGGCGACAGGAAAGTCGCCGATCCAATCGGCGGTAAGAAAACCGCCGCTCCCGTTTCCACCGCCCATCCTGAAGACTCCGCCCGCTTGCGCACTGTCGCCGTGGTGGGCCCGCCCAACACCGGGAAGTCGACCCTGTTCAACCGGCTGACGGGACTTCGCCAGCGCGTGGCCAACTATCCCGGCGTCACGGTTGAGAAACGGATCGGGCGCGCGCGCCTCCCCGGCAAGATCGAGGTCCACCTGGTCGATCTTCCCGGTATCTACAGCCTCGAGCCCCGGTCGGAAGACGAACGGGTCGCCCGGGACGTCCTCACCGGTTGCATGCCCGGCGTCTCCAGTCCGGACGCCGTCATTCTGATCCTCGATTCCACCAACCTGGGGCGTCATCTCGGGTTCGCCGCTCCCATCCTCAGCCTGGGAATTCCGACCCTCGTGGTCCTGAACATGGCCGATTCGCTTCGGCGCCGCGGCGGACGCCTCGATCTGGACGCCGTGGCGCAACAGATCGGGGCCCCCGTCGCCCTGGTCAGCGCCCGGACCGGAGAGGGGACTGAGGCGATCCGGGAGTTCCTGGTGGGAGCCCTGGCCGTCCCCGCCCCCCTGGAACTGCCGGTGATTCAGGACGTTCGCCGCTGCCGGGAGTGGTCGGCCCAGATCGGCGAAGCGGCGGAATACCGCCCCCCGGCTCCCCCGTTGTGGACCCGGCGCCTCGACGCCGTCCTGCTCCATCCGGTGGCGGGCCTTCTCATCTTCGCCGCGGTGGTGGTCGCCGTCTTCCAGACGGTCTTCACCTTTGCCATCCCCCTCATGGACGCCACCGCCGCCATGGTCTCCACTTCCGGCGAGTGGGTCCGCGTCCTGCTGCCCGACTCCTGGTTCCGCAGTCTGCTTATTGAAGGGGTCTGGGGCGGCGTGGGATCGGTGGTGATCTTCCTGCCCCAGATCCTGCTGCTGTTCCTCTTCATCGGCGTGCTGGAGGACTCGGGCTACATGGCCCGGGCGGCGCTCATCGCCGACCGGACCATGGCCCGGGTGGGCCTGCAGG
>JAPOYZ010000157.1:9110-12887 GCA_026706325.1 Candidatus Aminicenantota bacterium | reverse complement strand
TGTCCGTGCTGCTTCCCGTCCACATAGAGACCTTCGTGGACAAATCCGTCCGCGTCGCGCAGAATCCACTGTCCGTGCTTCGTGCCCTCCGCAAAGGTGCCTTCGTGGACTGAACCATCGGCATGGCGCAGAACCCACGCTCCGTGGTGTTTCCCTTCTACGAGGTGACCGATATAGACGGCCCCGTCCACATCGCGAAACACCCACCGTCCGTGTTGCTCGCCTTCCATAAAGGCGCCCCGGGCCACGACGCCCTCCGCGCCGCGAATCACCCACGGTCCGTGCTCCTTCCCCTCTACATAGGGACCTTCTTGAACCTCCCCGTCCGCAAGGCGAATCACCCACTTCCCGTGTTTTTTCCCCTCCACATAGGGACCTTCCTGGACCTCCCCATCCGCGAGGCGAATGACCCACTTCCCATGTCTTTTTCCTTCTGCGTAGCGACCTTCGTGGACGGACCCGTCCGCCAAATGCTCGACTCTTTTGCCATGTTTCTTGCCGCCCGTTCGGTTGTCGCGGCCGCTAACGGAAAACGAGTCTCCTTGCTTCACTTTTTTCTCATTTTTTCGCCTCGTCGGCTGCCGCCCTGAGGTAACGTTTCGCCCGTTCCAGGTCCGACCTGTTCTTGAGGAAACGCCGCCGCCGCTTTCCCCGGATCTCCACCAGCAGGAGCGGATAGTTCCGGGACAGTTCCGCCAGGGCGTCATCCAGCGGCGACCCGGGTTCCAGGGAGTCCCGCGCCCGGATCTCTCGGGCCCGGTCGCGCAGTTCCACCAGCCGGCTGTAGCCGGTGTGGAAGAAGGACTGCAGGTAGTGGCGCCCGAGTCCGTCCCGGGCCCGGTTCAAGTCTCCTTCGGCCCAGACTTCCAGTCCCAGGTTGATGCCGGTGAGCGCCTTGCGGATGGCCCGCTTCACCCGGGAGGTCCGGTTGGGAGGGGTCCGGTCGGCGGAGAGGACCTTGTTGCAGACGAAGAACAGCTCCTCCATCAGCGGTTCCAGCTCGTGGGGCCGGGCGAAGGCGGCCATGGCCTGGAAAAGGAGAAGGGGACCCTGCTTCATCCGGGCGACAGTGGCGGGCAGGGTGCCGACGGCTCGCAGCTTGTCCCGCATTTTCTCCGGAAGCGGCGTTCCCGGAGGCAGACAGGTGTACACGTCCAATGCGTCGAAGTAGTCCTGGAAACCCAGGTCCTCGATCCGCCGTTTCCGGTTCTGATAGGCGGTCTCCTCCAGTTCGATGGAGGTCCGGTAGCGGGATTCCTGGATCCAGAGGCGGGTCTCCTCCGGGCCCAGCTCGTACAGCTTCAACAGCAGGGCGCGGGCGAGCCGGGACTCCTCCGGGTTCCCCGGAAGCTGGACCAGGTAGGAGCGGTCCGGGGTCTCCATGAAGTCGCCCTTGGGTGCGGGACCCGGATCGTCGTCCACGATCTCCTCGATCCTGATCCGGCGTTTGAGCCAGAGTTCCAGAAGTTGACGGTCGGTGCCCCGGACGATCTTGGCGGCCACGGGGTTCTCGGCTTGGATGATCTGTCCCGCCCAGAAGAGAAACTTTCCCGCGTTGGCGCGGTCCCGGTTCCACAGGTCCAGGTCCAGAACTCCCTGCCATTGCGCCTCGGTGATGTGGGGCAACAGCGCCTGGACCTGGTGCTCGCCCAGCTCCTTGAGCCCGAAGTAGAGTTGGGGCACGGACAGCCGCCGAATCCGGGAGCGGTTCTCCGCGGTCTCCAGAAGACCGGCCAGATCCACCGGCGCGTAGCAGGTCCGGTAGATCAGCTCGGAAGGACGGTGGAGTCCCACGGAAGCCAAGGCGGATTCGGTCGGCTCCTGATCGGTCACGAACGTCATTATACGGGAGAGCGTTACCGGTTCCCGGTCTGTCGGGCAGCCAGGTTGTGGGCTTGGCGGATCGGCTCGGGGAGCCGGTAGCGGGGCGTGACCGCCCGGGTCCAGTTCACGCAGGCCTCGAGGGGCATCCCGTATCCCACCGAGACGAAGACGGGCCGGACACCGGTGCGGGTGCGCAGGACCACGCCCACAAGTTCGTTCCCGTCCAGCAGGCTACTGAGCGATCCCTTGGCCAATCCCGGTTCCTCGTATTCGCCGCAGAGGCGGGTCTTGCCCACGCCGATGGTGGGAATCCCGAGCCACAGGCCCAGATGGCAGGCGATTCCGAATCGCCGGGGATGAGCCCGCCCGTGGCCGTCCACCAGGATCATCTCGGGAGGCGCCGAGAGCCGGTCCAGGGCCTTCAGGATCGGAGGCAGTTCCCGAAAGCTCAGCAATCCGGGAACGTACGGAAAGGGCGTGGGAGTGGTGGCCACCGCCGATTCCACGAGTTCCAGGGAGGGGAATGCAAGCACCGCGACGGTGGCGACGGAGAGGCCGAGCGGGCGGCTGTATCCGACGTCCACGCCGGCGATTTTTTCCGGGTCAGGCAAGGGAAGGTCAGTATGGATGCGGGAGCGGAGCTGCTTCTGGAGTTGGACCGCCTCCTTTGGAGTGAGGTCCCACGAGTGCAGCGGTTTCATGCAACGGGCTCCGGGTCGAATTGGGGACCGCGTTAACGCCGGGAAATGGCCAGCCCCTCTGCGTCGCGGGTATCCCGATAGCGCTTCAACCGGGCAAGAATGTCCCGGTACCGGTCGCGGATCTCCGGAGTCAGAGCCGAGCGGATGGACCCTTCCAGCCGCGCCAGAATCTGCCCGCAGGCGTCGTCGTCGAAGGGGAGCCGGCCGCCCACATCGACATAGACCGGATTGGAGTGAGCCTCGGTCCCCGGATCTCCGTAGGCCCTGACACCGACCCATCCGCTCTCGGAGACCTGAAGTCTCTCCGCATGGTCCCAGATGCTTCGTCCGTCGGCGTCGAAGTATCGGGAGACGACCCTGCCGTTCCACACGATCTCCAGGGTCCGGACCGGATAGAGCGGGCTCCGGACCCGGGCCTCCAACTCCAGGGCGACGGGCTCGCCTCCGGGGAAGTGAAGCGATTCTCCGGGACCCTTGCCGTTGACCGAGACCAGGAGCATGGGGCCGCTGGTGACGAAGCTGCGACCCTGGACCACCCCCTCCATGAAGCCGCGCGGCGTCGGTTCCGTCTCCGAGAAGACGTAGGTGATGCTGTCTCCCAACTCCCGGCTGTAGGGGAAATCGGACGCGCCCACGATGGGCCAGCGAAAACCCAGGTTCAGGAAATCGTACCAGCCGTCCAGGCCCAGTCCGCGATAACCGCCCAGTTGCAGCAGCTCCAGGAAGTCCGCCTTGCCGGTCAGGCCCACGTAGTCCGCCTCCAGGCGGTAGTAGCCGCCGTGATTGAGGCCCATGTAGCCCCCCAGTTCACGGGCCTGGTCCCCGATGACCGCCAGTGAAGGTCCCAAGTTGGCGTTTGCCGTCCATCCCGCGGCCGGCACGTAATCTTTGGCCAGGACGACGGTGACGTGCCCCATGGAGGAGTTGCGGTATTCCTGGCCCGACGACAGGAAATAGTCTCCCCGCCTCACGTCGGACGCCGGGCCCAGACCGTGGGCCTGGCGCCACGATTCGAACTCCCGGCCCAGGGCGTAACCGCCCGTGTTCATGGAAAGGCTGTAGGCATAGCGGATGTCCTTGGCGGAAGTGAGCACCAGCAACTGGTCGTCGTTGCTTCCGTCCCGCTCGAAGTGGATGTGGGTGTCGCCCGAGTACCAGCCCAGCTCCGCCATGTCGATCCAGCGGGAGACGGGGATGGTCGCTTGGCGGACCTCCCGCTTCGCCAGTTGGAAGACGCGCCGGGACCGCTGGT
>JAPOYZ010000157.1:0-9100 GCA_026706325.1 Candidatus Aminicenantota bacterium | reverse complement strand
CGTCGCTGAAAAAGTAGTCGTCGATTTTTCGAAACCGCATGGGTCCCTGCCGCTCTCCGTTGGTGCGGCGCAGCGAGTAGGGCAGGTACGGACCCTCCTGCGGCTCCTGGGTGCCTCCGTTGATGCTGACGGTGGCGCTCACCGGGCGGCCGGTCCGCCCGTCGACGATCCGAAGCTGGAGCGTCGCGGCGTCGGGGCCGGGATCCGGCAGGGGAGGCGGAAGGGGACGGTGCTCGCTGATCTGGGCATGGCGGCGCGTCTGCATGGAGTGGACGAAAGTCAGAAACAGCAACCCCGCAAAGGGAAGAATCAGCCGCAGGCGTATCCGTCCCGGACGGCTCATCTCGATGCCGCTCCCGTTACGGCTGCCTGGCGTGCGGTGGACCGGTTTCCATCGGCCTCAGCGATCTGGGCGATGGAGGGCAGAGCCAGGCCCTGAGGATTTCCGGTATCCCGGTAGCGGGCCAAGCGGTCCCGAAGTTTTCGGACGCGAGCGACCACGCTCTCGGCGGGAATGGCGCGCAGGGAGGAATCCAGCCGGGCCAGAATCTGGCCGCAGGCGTCGTCGTCGAAGGGGAGCTTGCCGTCGAAATAGACGTAGACGGGGTTGGTGTGGGCTTCGGTCCCGGCGTCGGAATAAGCCCTCACCGCCACCCAGCCACTGGAAGAGGCCTCGATCCTGCGGCTCAGTTCCCAGTGGGATCGGCCCTCGGCGGAGAAGTCCCGCGACACGACGCGTCCGTTCCTGATCAGGTCCACGTAGCGGACCGGATAAAGGGGACTGGAGACTCGGATCTCCACTTGCAGGTCCAAACTGGTTTTCTCGTTAGCCAGGATCGACTCTCCCGGCTGCTTCCCGTTGACGGTGACCAGGAGCATGGGCCCGGAGGTGGCGAAGCTTTCCCCCCGGAGCAAGCCCTCGATGAACCCTTGGGGCGTGGGGGGCTCGGAAGCCCGCACGTAGGTGATGCAGTCCCCCAACTCGCGGGTGGCCGGGTAGTCGGAGGCGCCCGCCATGGGCCAGCGGTAGCCAAGGTTCAGAAAGTCGTACCACCCGTCCAGGCCCAGTCCCCGATAGCCTCCAAACTGGAGCAGTTCCAGGAAGTCCATCTTTCCGGAAAGAGCCAGGGAGTCCGCCTCCAGGCGCGTGTAGCCGCCGTGATTGAGGCCGATCACTCCCCCCAGCTCCCGAGCCTGGTCGCCGATGACCCCCAGCGACGGCCCCCTGTCGGTGTTCGGGGTGTGACCGGCGCCGGGGACGTAATCCGGGGCCATGAGGATGGTCACGTGACCCAGGGTCCGGGTCCGGTACTCCTGGCCGGAGGTGAGGTAGTAGGGGCCTCGATTGCGGATCGAGCCGTCGCCCAGGCCGTGGGCCTGATGCCACGATTCGAAAGCCCCGCCCAGCGAGTAGCCCCGCGTGTTCATGGAGAGGCTGAAGGCGTAGCGAATGTCCCGGGCCGAGGTCAGCGTCAGCAGGCTGTCGTCGTTGGTTCCCGTGCGGTCGAAGTGGATGTGGGTGTCCCCGGAATACCAGCCCAGAGCGGCCATGTCGATCCAGCGGGAGAGGGTGACGGAGGCGTCCAGGACCTGCCCCGGATCCAGTTCGAAGGTGCGGTGCGACGGAACGTATTCGTAGCCCTTTCGCACCTCCACCGTGCACCGCCCGGGCGGCACCTTCAGGCTGAGGGTGCCGTCGGTGTAGAAGTAGTAGTTCAGTGGTCGGAACCGGATCGGTCCCTTGTGCCGGTTGGCCGAACGCCTCAGCGAATGCTCCAGGTACGCCTCCTCGCCCTCGACGGCTCCTCCGTTGACGCTCACGGTGGCGCTGACGGGAATATCCGATCCTCGCTCCACGATCTTCAGGTTCAGGGTCGCCGCGTCGGCTCCGGCCTCCACCGGTGCAGGCGGCGCAGGGGGCGGCACTTCGATCTGACGGTGGCGTTGCAGTTGCATGGAGTAGGCGAACGAGATCAGGAGGCCGCCCAGAAACAGGACCCGGATTCGTTTCACCACCGGACGGATCGGACTCGACATGTCAGCTTCTCCAACGGGCTTCCACGGCAGACGAGGCCAGGGCGGCGCCGATACCGGACCCGTCCTTGACCAGACGGCATTCTAACCGTTCGGCCCGGGATCCGAGCACATTTCGGAACATCCGGCGCATGGCCTCCGGATAACCCGGGGCGTGCTCGAACAGCGAGCCGTCCACGGTCATCACGTGGTCGTCCTCCAGCTTCGGATCGGCCCACTCCGCCGTGGCGATCATGGCCAGCGCACTGAGTTGTGCGGACCGTCTCAGAATCATCCGGGCCAGAGAGGCCGCCTGCCGCCGCTGCTTCAGGCCATCGTCCACGACGCCCGACCGTTCCAGGAAGCGGCGGGTCTCGGGCAAGCCGCCCGAGTCCGCCGCCAGGTGCGAAACGTCCTCCGCGCCCACGGCGCCCCGCTCTCCGAATCTCCCCTGCGGATGGAACTCGGCCAAAAGGCGCCGGAGAAGACCGCCCAGGTAGCGGCCGGCCACCATCTTCTCGAAGCGTTGCTGTCCCGGATTGCGGGACCGGGAGTCCAGGTCCCGGTCGACGGGTGTCAGGACGCGGTCCCGAAGCGGTCCGAGATCGAAGTTGCCGCACTCGAAATTGATGGCCGTGGACCCAAGCCAGGCGGCCAGGTTGGTTCCGGTCCCCAGGATTCCCCCGGCGAGGGTCCGGCGGTCGCGGAAATATCCCAGGATCAAGGTTCCCACCGTGTCGTTCAGCAGGACGTTGACCTTCACTCCTTGAAGGCCGGCCTCCCGGAAGGCCCGGGCCAGTTCGGGGACCGGATCCCGTCCCACCAGGTCGGGGAGGTCCCACTCCTTGGTCCATTTCAGGAGGACGCCCCGGTCCGCCGATTCCATTCGGGTGGGAAAGGCGAAGGTGAACCCCACCCGGAGGCCGGAGGCGGCGACCCTCTCCTCCTCCAAAGTCAGGGCGATGCCGCCGGCGAGGAATCGAAAGAGGTCGCGGGAATGAGCCTCTCGGCCCGCCTCTCCTCGCTTGAGCCTCGAAGGAATGGGAAAGATCCGGATTCGCGGACTTCCGGAAAGACTCTGATCCGGGTTGACCGAGAGCACCGCGACCCGGAAGTTGGTGCCGCTCATGTCCAGGCCCACGTAGGTTCCGGGATGGAACCGGGCCGTCCTGGGAATGAAGGTCTCGATCATGGCCAGGGAGCCGGACCGGCCGGCCGACAGTCCCTGCTCCATCTGATGTTTGAATTCTTCGATGATGGAACGCGCCGTCGATAGTGGGGACAGGTCCCAGTTTCGAGGCAGGGAACCGTCTTCTGCGGGATAGTAAACCAAATTCACATTCCCGGAGGGTTCTCGTCGGCCGAGGGGCCGTAGAGGGCGGGGACCGGAATGTCGTTGAGCCGCAGGTAGACTCCGAGTTGGGCGCGGTGGTGAATCAGGTGATTCATGACGAAGCTCCGGAGAACCGCGACCTTGGGCATGCTGAAAATGGTGACGCCGTTTCGGAGGAGCGACCAGGGCGCCAGGAAGGCCGCGTCGTCGGCGCCGGCGATGGCGGCGCGCGCCTCCCGGACGCGCTGGTCGAATCCGGCGAGCATCTGGTCCACACTCGTGGGAGCCGGGGGTTGCGGGAGGGGTTTCCCGCCGGGCATGAGGTCCAGCTCGTCCTCCTGGATGGTGAGGGTGGCCCAATAGGGGATGTTGGCCAGGTGACCCGCCAGCCAGATCATGCTCCCGGACTTGGCGTGGGGTTTCCAGTCGAACCGGTCTTCCGGCACTCGCTCCAGGGTCCTGCGGGCGCCGTCCATCTCCTGGTCGAACTCGGGCAACAAGGAATCGCTGATGGACATCTTTCTTCACCTCCGCGGGCCGGCGGCTCCGGAGACCTTGTCCGCCGAGGCCGTTCTCCGGCAGAATCTCTCAAAGATCGGAAAAGGGGTCAATCGGAAAATACTTCATGCCTGTTCGGATCACCCCCTCAGCCGAGTTCGGACTTCGTCCGAAAGCCCCCCTGGCTCCCCTGACCACCCTGGCCATCGGAGGAAACAGCCGTTGGCTGCTGGAACTGCGCGACCCGGGACTGCTGGACACCGCCTGGAACTGGGCCCGGAGCCAGGGCCTGCCGGTGCTTTTCCTGGGAGCGGGAAGCAACGTCCTCTTTGCGGACGCCGGATACGACGGCTTGGTGATTCGGAATCGCCTCCGGGGGCGGGAGCGCGCCGGAAATGAGGTCCGGGTCTCGGGAGGGGAGGACCTGGGGGAGACCATCCGTTGGGTCAACCGCCTCGGTCTGGCCGGGATGGAGCGCCTCTACGGCATTCCCGGAACCGTGGCCGGAGCCGTGGTGGGCAACGCGGGCGCTTACGGGCAGGAAATCGGGGACCGGATCCGGGAGGTGTCCTTCTGGTCGCCCGAGAAGGGCGTGACGACCCTCCCCGCATCCGACCTGGACTTCCGGTATCGCCACAGCCTCTTCAAGGAACGGCGGGAGTGGTTTCTGCTCTCCTGCATCCTGGCCCTGGACGCGGCCTCGGAGCCGCTGCAGCCGGTCTCGGACCAGATCCTGGCCACTCGTCTGGCCAAGTACCCGTTAGGGCTGAAATGCCCGGGAAGCTTCTTCAAGAACGTGATCGCGGACGAACTCGATCCTCAGGTTCTGAGCAGGATTCCCGAGGATTTCATCTTTTACGGGAAGATTCCGGCAGGCAAACTCCTGGACGAGGTGGGCGCCCGGGGGCGGCGGATCGGAGGCGCCCTCATCGCGAGTCATCATGCCAACCTTTTCGTCAACGAAGAAGGCGCAGCCAGCCGTGATATGCTGGCTCTGGCCCGGGAATATTCGAACCGGGTCCGAGAGACATTCGACATCGAGTTGGAACCGGAAATCCTGATCGTCAGTCCAAACCAATGGCGTTGACCGCGATAGACACTCACCGGGCACCCACACGCAAGTTCCTCATCGAGGGGGGATACACCCTCTACGGCGACTACCCTGTCCAAGGCAACAAGAATGCCGCCCTGCCGCTGATCTGCGCCGCCCTGCTGGCCCGTTCCCGGGTGGTATTGAACCGCGTCCCCCGAATCGACGACGTGGAAAACCTCCTCCGGCTGGTCCGGGTCGTGGGCGTGCAGGCGGAATGGCAGGGAGAGACCCTCTGCATGGACTCCAGCGGGCTGAAACCGGAGCAGCTTCCAGCCGATCTGGTGGAGAAGCTCCGGGGCGCCATCCTGCTTCTGGGTCCCTTGGCTGCCGCCTTCGACCGTGTCTCCTGCGTCAGTCCCGGAGGCTGTCCCATCGGCCGCCGGTCCTTCAACGTCCACTGGTCGGTATTGGAGTCGGCCGGCTTCCGGGTCCGGGAGGACAGTTCCTCCATCGACATCCTCAAGAGCCGGAAGGTGGAAGAGCCGGTGGTCTACCTGGAGGAGGCGTCGGTCACGGCCACAGAGAACGCCCTGATCCTGTTCGCGGCTTTGGGCGGTGGGACGATCCGCAATCCGGCCCGCGAGCCGCACGTCCTGGCGGTGGTGGATTTCTTGCGGAAACTGGGTTCCCGCATCGAGCTCCATCCCCTCTACTACCGGGTTCTCAACGGCGTCGGCGAACCGGGGGAGGAGGTCGAGTTCGACGTGCCGCCGGACTACATCGACGCCGGCACTCTGGCCATCGCCACTGCCGTGACCCACGGATCGGTTCGTCTGCTGGGAGTCGGGCAGCAGGATCTCATGGGCGTCATCCCTGTTCTGGAGCGGTTCGGGATCGAGTTTCGGGACTGCGCAGATGGCCTGCAGGTCGAGGCCTCCAGAATGGTCAATCCCTCGCAGCTCACCGCCGGTCCATGGCCGCTGTTCCCCACCGATCTGGTGTCACTGGTGATCGTGTTGGCGACTCAGGCCCAGGGCCTGTGCCTGGTCCACGACTGGATGTACGAGGCCCGGATGTTCTTCGTGGACAAGCTGGTGCGGATGGGCGCCCGGATCACCATGTGCGATCCCCATCGGGTTCTGGTGGAGGGCCCGCGCCGGCTCCGCGGCAAGCAACTGGAGTCTCCCGACATCCGGGCCGGCATGGCGCTGCTGGTGGCCGGCCTGTGCGCCCAGGGAGACACCCGAATCGAGCACGCCGAAGTGGTGCTGCGGGGTTACGAGAACGTGGTGGGCAGGCTGCGCGGCGTCGGCGCCCGGATCCGAGGCGAGAGATAGCCCGTGTCCCGGATGCTTCTCCGAAGAACTCTGAGGCTGACAGCCGTGGCCGGATGCATCGTCCTGGCCAATTTCTGGCCACCCTGCAGCTATCTCATGCTGCCGCATTATCACGAGATCCGGCGGCGCGACGCCGTCGTCCGGGTCGATCCCGATCTGCAGTACTTCGGAGCCATCTGATGCCGGGCGACTCGAATTCCATCCCTTGGAACCGGCTCTACTGGGCGGTGGCCGGATACACCCTCGTCCTGATCCTTCTCCTGTACCTTATCAGTTGAGAGCCGAGAATCCGTGGTAGATCTCCTGGCCTTTTCCGCTCCCCACAACGCAAGAAAGGGCGGCCACGAGGGTCGCCCCGACGCTGCTTTCATTGATCCTGCAACGCCGTGACGGGTCTGGACTGGGCGGTCTTTACCCTCTACGTGGTCCTGATCCTCATGGTGGGCCTGTACCAGAGCCGCAAGAGCTCCGGTGTCGAAGGCTATTTCCTGGGAAACCGCAGCCTCTCCTGGGGCCTGATCGGCCTCTCCGTCATGGCCACCCAGGCCAGCGCCATCACCTTCATCGGGACCACGGGCCAGTCCTACGGCTACGGGATGAAATTCGTCCAGGTCTACCTGCCCCAGCCTCTGGTGATGGTGGTTCTCTGCGTCCTGTTCGTCCCCTTTTTCTATCGGCGGAAGATCTACACCGCGTACGAGTTCCTGGAGCAGCGTTTCGACGCCCGGACCCGTTCCCTGACCAGCTTCCTGTTCCTGGTCTCCCGCGGCCTGGCCGCCGGGATCGTCCTCTATGCTCCCGCGGTAGTGCTCTCGGTGCTGATGGGCTGGGACGAACGGGTCACGGTGCTGATCATGGGGGCCGTGACCATCCTCTACACCGCGGCCGGCGGGATCACGGCGGTCATCTGGACCGACGTCCTGCAGATGCTGCTCATGTTCGGCGGCATCGGAGCGGCCCTCCTGACACTCTTCGGAGAGTTGCCCCCGCAGGTGGGCGTCGCCGACGTCTTCTATATCGGCGGCATCGAGGAAATGTGGAAGAGCGTGGACCTGTCGCCGGACCCGCGGGAGACCTATACGCTCTGGTCCGGCCTAGTGGGCGGTTTCTTCCTGGCGCTGGCCTACTTCGGGTGCGACCAGAGCCAGGTTCAGCGGTACCTGACGGCCAAGTCCCTGACCCAGAGCCGCCTGGCCCTCCTCTTCAACGCCTTCCTCAAAGTGCCCATGCAGATCTTCATCCTGGCCATCGGGGTGCTGCTCTTCGTCTTCTACCACTTCGAGCAGCCACCTCTGATCTTCAATCCGGCCGAGGAGGCCCAGGTGCGGCAGAGCGGAAAGGGTCCGGCCTTCGAAGAGCTGGAAAAGGACTACCGTGATCTGCACTCGCTCCGGCGGGAGGCGACTCTGGACCTGCTTCGCGTTCGCCGGGAAGGTGGTGACCTGGAGTCCGGCCGCGCCCGGATTCGGCAATACCATGACGAGATGGAGGCGTTGCGCGGCCGCTCCAAGGTGTTGGTCGAGACGGTCCAGGGCCGATCCTCCACCGACGTCAATTACGTCTTTCCCTCCTATCTGGTCCAATACGTGCCGGCCGGGATCCTGGGCCTGATGATCGCCGTCATCTTCGCCGCCGCCATGTCCTCGCTGGACTCGGAGCTGACTGCCCTCTCCAGCGCCTCGGTCATGGACTTCTACCGCCGCTATCTGGTTCGACGAGCCTCCACGCGGCACTATCTCTGGGCGGCCCGGCTCACCACGCTGGCCTGGGGGGTGCTGGCCACGGGGGTGGCGCTCTATGTCGGCCAGCAGGAGGCGTCCCTCCTGGAGCTGGTCAACAAGGTGGGATCGTATTTCTACGGTTCGCTGCTGGGAGTCTTCCTGCTGGCGTTCCTGGCCCCTTGGGCCACCGCCCGGGGTGCGTTCTGGGGGCTGATCCTGGGGATGGTCTCCGTATGGGCGGTCAGCGAGTTCACGTCGCTCTCATTTCTCTACTACAACGTGGTGGGTTGCTTGACCGTCGTTGCGGCGGCGTTCGTGCTCAAGCGCAGATGATCCCTCGCGGAGTTGATCTCACCCAGCGTGGGTACTACCCAGAAGAACGCTGAGGTTTTCTCCGCGGCTGCTCTTGGAACTCGACGACTGGCGCATCAGGAACCGGTTGGCCGGCAAGTGCGAGTAGACGTGTGGATGGAGCACCTGGTACGCCTCGGCGTACGAGAGCGAGGAGTGAAGCCCCATTCTCCCATTGGTGACCTCGATGCATTTCCGTCCCAGGTCTCCCGTGTAGTATTGGCTGGCGACGCAGTCCAACGCCCGGGCTTTCTTCTCCACGACCGGGGTGATGTCCACCAGCACATTTGCGAATCGTCGGCCCTCCGCGGAGAGCTGATTGGTGTGGCCGTACATGGTGATGAAGAAGATCTGCGCCGGCGTGAGCGGGTCTCCGGCGTCCCGGACGTAACCGGAGGTCTTGACCAGGTCGCAGGCTCGAAGGGCCGCCACCGCCGTCTCCTGATGGGCGAATCCCAATTCCTCGGTGGGGTTGTGGAGGATCAGGAGATGGGGCCGGACGTCGGCCAGCTCACGGGCGATGGCTTCGATCAGCTCCCGGCTCTGGATCACCACGTCGTCCTTGAGGCGAAGGAACCGGACGTCCCGGACCCCCAGGATCTCCATGCCCCGGCTTGCTTCCTCCTCCTTTTCTCGAATGGCGTCCTCCAGCTCGGAAACCTCGTCGAGACGACCGCTCCTGATGAGTTCGTTGCGGCGCGTGTGGTGGGTGTTCACACCGTGGGTACAGACCACCACGCAGACCTGGTCCCCGCGCCGGGCATGGAGGCACAGGGTACCTCCGGCGTGGTCGATGGCATCGGCGGGATGACAC
>JAPOYZ010000424.1 GCA_026706325.1 Candidatus Aminicenantota bacterium | reverse complement strand
CGACACGGGAGGGAAACCTCAACTTACAACCCGCTACTTGCAACATGGATACTCCCATCAGAAGTTTTTGCAGGTCATGCCGGTGACGTAGCAGGTGTGGCAGGAGGAATGGTAAAGAGAGCAGTCCCGGAGGCCTCCCTCCAGGTCATCCGCCAATCGGGCGTCCGGCTCGCCCACCAGGATGGGGCAGGCATAGACTCCGTCGTGAGCCACGATTCGCGAAGAGGAGCATTGCAGGGCGTGCGGATCCAGTTCGCGAAGCATCTCCGGCGTCACGGGGCGCTGCTCGGCGGGCGCCGGCAGCATTCCCATTTCGAAGATGGGGATAACCTTGATCCGGGGCCGGTCGACGCCAACGGACCGGAGCAGCTCCACGTAACGGCCGTGAAGGTCTCGATCTCCCCCCTGCGGGTTCAGGTAGTCCCTCATCTCGGTGACCGTGAGGATGGGGAGGAATCCGCGGTCATAGAGCAGCTTGCAGGCCTCCAGGGCCTTGCGGAACGTTCCATTGCCGCGAATGGCGTCGTTTCGCGCTTCTTCGTAGTCGTCGATGCTGATGCGAATCTCGAGAGAGAAACGGGAGCCGCCGGCGATCCGGCGCAGGCGGTCCGCTTTCGCCTCGTCAATGAGGACGCCGTTGGTCAGCACGGAGACCGGGAAATCCCGGAGTGCCGATTCGAGTATGGTCAGGAAGGACCGGTGAATGAAGGGCTCGCCGCCGGTGAAGTAGACCTCCTTCACTCCCATTCTCCGCGCGTCGTCCAGGTAGCGGAAGATGCGGGGGGCTTCCATCAACTCCAGCGTGTGGTTGTCCGGGGCGCAACTGATGAAACAGTGACTGCAGCGCAGGTTGCATAGCGTCCCGGCGACCTGGAACCAGAGCGTGTCCAGATGCTGGAGGGGAAGGGAGGGGGGCGCTTCGGCCATATTTGTCATGTTAACAGCCCGTGGCAAAAGTCGGCGCGGAAGGCGGCCGGGCATGAGGCTTCCGGCAGGCGGTCCAGCGGGACCGTTACGCCGGCTTCCCGGTCGGGATCAACTGCTCCACGGAGCGGAAGATGCGTTGGGTTGCCTCCTGGTAGTCCGCCGGGTCCGGCAGGAAGGGCTTGCCGAACGTGATCTCGACCGGGTGGAGGCGGATCCGGTTGGAGCCGCGGCGCCAGGCTTCGTAGGTCCCCGCGATTCCCACCGGGACGACGGGAACCTTGAGTTCCGTGGAAAGGATGGCGGGTCCTTTCCGGAACGGCTTCAGGCGGCCGTCGATGGAGCGGGTGCCCTCGGGAAAGACACACAGGACCTTCCCCTTCTTGAGCCCCTCGGCTCCCAGGCGCAAGGCTTGGCGGAGATAGCGGTCCGAGTCCACCGGAACCACCTTGAGGAACCGGCCCACCAACGACGTGAACCGGCCGACGAAGTAGTCGCTGTACCCCAGAAAGAAGAGCCGCCGGGTCAAACGGTAGGGAAGAACAGCCGCCACCAAAAACGCGTCCAGGTAGCTGAGGTGGTTGGGACAGAGCATGAACGGATACTCGCGGGGCAGGTTCTCGGTGCCGCGGGTCTTGACGCGAAAGAGGATCCGGGCCAGCGTATGGACCGTCTTGGCCGTGGCGTAAAAGGCCAGGTCCGACAGGCGCCCTTTGCCCAGCGTCTTGCGCATGAGGACCGCATCCTGTCCTTCCAGGGGGTTCGCCAGGATCTCTCCCCAGGAGAGCCACGAACTCCCTTCCGCCCCGGTGGCGGGCGACTCGGCTCCTTCCACGGCCCGGACCAGATCGTCGACGGTGAGGATTTCGGCGGCCGCCTCGTCGGAGATTCGGACCCCGAAGGTGTCCTGCAGGCTCGACACGAACTCCACCCGTTCCAGCGAATCGAAACGGAGGTCCAACTCCAGGTTCATCTCCCGGTGGATGATCGGTGCCTTGCGGGTCCGGCGAAGCAGCTCGAAGACACGTTCCTCGGTAGGAGTCGCAGGCGCGCTGGCAGCTTCGAAACGGGCGGGAGGCTCGTCTGCCGCGCTGGCCTCCACCTCCTGTTGAAGAACGAAGCGCTTGATCTTGCGGGTCGTGGTGCGGGGAAGCGGCTCGGTCCGAATGGCGAAACTGTGGACCCGCTTGTAGGCGGGCAACTCCTGGGAGATGCCCTCCAGCAGGTAGTGGATCATCTCCTGCGAATTGACCACCTGGTTGCTGCGCAGCACGTCGAAGTCGGGAACGATGACGGCGTGGAGCCGTTCCTGGACCTCTCCGTCGGGCGTCTGGACGCCCAGCACGCACATTTCCTTGATGTACTGGCAGTGGCTCTGATAGTGGTGCTCGACTTCTTCAGGAAAGACGTTCTTTCCTGAGGGCAGGACGATCATCTCCTTGTCCCGCCCGGTGATGTAGAGGCTCCCGGAATCGGACAGGTAGCCCAGGTCGCCGCTGTCGAGCCAGCCGTCCCGAAACGTCTTCTCCGTCTCTTCGGGGTTTTTCCAGTACCCCTGCATGATGTTCTCGCCCCGCATCAGGACGCGTCCGATCCCGTCCGAGTCGGGGTCCTGAATACGGATCCGGACGTGGGGCAGAGGCATTCCCACCGAGCCCAGCTCCCGTGTCGAGGGCGGGTTCAGCGTGGCCAGGGCCGCCGTTTCGGTCATCCCGTAGGCCTGGATGATGGTGAATCCCAGATCCCGCAACGACAGGGCCACCTTCTCGTCGAACCGGGCCCCCCCGACGCCGAAATAGCGGAACTGGAGGCCGAACTTGCTGTGCAGTGGCCGGAACAGGGTGCGTCCGGGGTTGAAGCCGAGCTGTCGATTGCAGAATCGGGAAACGGCCAGGAGGCAACGGAAAACGAGTCTGCGCACCAGCGGCTGTTTCTCGATCTCTTGGAGGATGCGCCGATGGAGTAGGTAGTAGAACTGGGGAACGCAGACGAAGATGGTGACCGACTCCTCGCGAAATGCACGCAGCACCCGCTGGGCTTCCAGGGTGTCCAGATAGGTCACCCTCGCCCCCGCGTAGAGAGGGATGATGAAATTGGCCATGAGCGCCAGCACGTGGTAGAGCGGGAGGACCGAAAGGATATGATCCCGGGAGGAGACCTGGATCATCTTCAGCAGCTCGCCCATGTTCCGGTACACGTTCCGCCGGCTCAGGACCACGCCCTTGGGATTGCCGGTGGTTCCGCTCGTGTAGAGGATCAGGAAAGGCTCGTCCGTCCCCCGTTCGACCAGAGGCATGGACGCGTTCCCGTCGAATTCCTCCAGCACCCGGTCCCACTGATTCTCCGCCTCGGGGACGTCGCCTACCGCCAGAACGGGGAGGGTGTAGCCCAGGTGTTCCCAGATCGACTCGAGCCGCGGATGGAAGCGTTCCGAGCAGATCACGAACTGGCAACCGGCGTGCTCGAGGAGATAGGCCAGGGTCTCGTCCGTGTGGAGGACGTCGAAGGGCGCCATCACGGCGCCGGTGCTCTGTGCCGCCAGGAACGCGACTCCCCACCGCGGATGGTTCTCCATGAGGATGGCCACCGTGTCCCCCTCCCGGACGCCCTGGTCTTGGAGGAAAAGGGCGATGGAGGAGACTTCCCGTCCGATCCGGCGGTAGGTGAAGACTTCCCGCCCCTCGTCATTGATGCCCTGCAGGGCCATTTGGTCGGGGATGGCGTCCAGATGGCGCTCAAACTGGCGAAAGAAGTGGAGATCCATGAGCTTGCGGACGGGTTATCGTAGCATGTAGCGGTTTGGAGGGGCGACTTTCAGTCGCCCATTCTTCCATGATTCCAGGCAATATGGGATTTTGGCAGTTGGAAATCTGCCGGTGTTGCCGCCTTCAAGTCCCCCGCCTCTCCGATGGAGTTCAGCCGGGCCCGGCCGATGGCAACGCATTTCATTCCTCACTACGAACCGCCCAGCCTTCCTCCAACAGGTTCCTGGTAGCGTACGGGATGAGGATCGGAACAGTAAACACCGCCGCTGGGGTGCCACGGGTCATGCATCCTCGGGTCCGGTTCCCTCAGCGAAGTCGCGATTCCCTTCGACACCCTGTTCCTGTGACGAGCGCAAACGAGATTCGTCAATTCTCGCGACCCGACTTGGCCTAACTCGTAACATACGGGACATTCGTAAACGAGACCGATCGACGCGAAGAACGCGACGCCAATTCGACCACTACATCCCGTGACCGAAAGAAAAAGCAATGAATCGGATTCCCAGCCTCCTCAGCGTTGACGACCGGTTGGCACGGGCGCGACTCGAACTGTCAGTGACAGTAAAGAACGGCGGGATGACAGAGGTCATTCCACTGGACAGTCTCGTGCGGAACGATGATCGGAGGCGCAACGAGGAGCTCATGGAAATGCTTGTGAGCCACGGCAGGTGGAACAGCACTGCACCTGCTTTCCGAGGCGTACAGACATGGATTGAAGTCCACTGGAGTCCAGAACGCGATACGCGACTGCCAGAAGGAACCGTTGTGTTGGGGGAGGGATTCCAGTTCCACGTTGAGTATCGAACCGATCTGTCCATTGCGCCGAAGTCCTTGATCGCCGCCGCCAGCCTGTACGGTGCGAAAACCGTCGCAGATTACGCGGTCGATTTCGCAAGGCACAGGATGATCGAGATCCGGAGCGTCTACATACTGAAGGGCCGCCCGGTTCCGGAACCGCTACGCCTCGACGACTACTGCACTCTCCTGCCATACAGCGAGGCGCTGAAAAGAGGGTTGAGCGCTGACGACTTTCTGGGCGACCCCGCATGTACTCCCCGTTGGCCATTGTTACCAGCGGAATGCGTCTGTGCGGTTGAGGTCAGAACCTTCAGGAGCATAAACCTCTACGGGTCCGGGATCAGGCACTACACAAGCCCCCTTCTGGGATTCGGACCAGACCTGCTGGCTCTAATGCTGGGACTGGTCTGGAGTAGTGGCTTTCGTCTATTCGGAGACTGGCACAGGGTTCCCGAAGTCGTGGCAGCAATAGTGCCGATACCCCGAACGCTGTTTCCGGGAGGATCGGGAGGCCAGAGAGTCGAATTGCCCCTGGGAGGATTCGGAACGTCGCCCGAGACGCGCCCGCTCGCAGTCCACGAGCTCGTGAAGTTGATGGATCTGTACGCTCGTCTCCCCGAGCAAATTCAGCGGACTATCGCGCTCGCGATGCGTCGTCTGCGGGACAGCACGGAGAGAAGCAATCGCGAGGATGCAGTTATCGACGCTTGCATCGCGCTGGAAGTCCTGTTGACGGAAGAAGGGGAAGATTGGAACCAGCGGAAGATCGTTTCGCGAAGAGGATCCTGGTACTACGCTGACTCCTTACCAGAGCGAGAACAGACCAGAGAATTGATTAAGGCATTTTATGAATATCGCTCCAGAATCGTGCACGGAAAGACGTTCGGGAACCCAACACCGGATGAGGACGGACGCCGTTCCAAACTGCTTGCGGACGTCATGAACGTTCTCCGAACAATTCTGAAGGACATGATTTCCGAAGACAGACCTACAGACTGGGGAGACAGCAAGAATTTCAAATCGCTCCGACACGACCCGCCTCGGGCAGACACGGTGGTCCGGTCCATGAAGTCCGATTCTTTGAGCTGGTCTGTTGCGGAGCAAAAGGAAATCGACAAGGCGTTGGAGGCAGTGTGGAAGCCAACCGTCGCAGGTGCTCCATCTCTGCCGCCGGAGGCGCCATGCGTCGTGCATAGCGGTGTCAGTCCCGAACTCGTCGAACTATACCGAAAGGAGGATGTCCCGTACGTTATTGTGCACCCGGCGCGGCTTTACATGGCCCATCCCAAGTGGCCAAAAACAGCATCGGGTCCTCTTGACCAACGCACACAGTACTATTGCGAGAGGGACGTAGAGAGGCATCTGCAGGCGTGGCAGGAGGCGGCATCGAAGAAAAGCCTCAACCAGTTCCAGTTGGCTAACCATGCCCGCTTCTACCATCCCAGGAATCGCATAGGATGGCCTCAGCCTTTGGAGTGAGCGAGTCCTTGCGGATCCGGGTTCGATGGCGAAGGAATGTATCCCCGACGCCAGTGGCGTTTTCCGAGAAAGAGGCCGGTGTGCTCCCGGGTAATGCAGCCGAAAGGCCCGCGACGTTACAACAATCGACTCTTCCATCGTCATGCGCCGCGGGCGTGGCCTAGAGGCATTGGTCGCCCTGGGCTCGGCAACGACTTCACCTGGCCCGGCGAGCCCAAGCCACGGCTTCAGCCACATCCGTGTCCGAGACACCAAGGTCAGCCAACTTGGCACGCACGGCGTCGGCGCGCGTCGGGCGGACCGGCGTGAGCACGATACGGCCATTCTCTTTGGTCACATCGAAGTACTCTGAGCCCTGAAAGTCAGCGATGATCGCCTTGGGCAGGGTTAGTTGGTTCTTGGATGTGAGCTTGACCAGCATGGGCAGATCTCCGGTGACGAAAGTAAGGAAACACGGAAACAGTACATCCTTACGTTGAATTGTGGGATTGTGCAAAAATTGATCTCGTCGCCGGAAATGATGTCAGGGGGCGCAGATATAACTTATCCCCGCGAAGGGCGTCCCTTGTCCCACCGAGATTCATCAGCCTCTCTCCAATCAACTCGGCAGCGCCCTTCTCAGTCCCCTGCCGTCCTTGAACAACCCGTTCCATCGAGGAGCGACTGAACGTCGGCCGCCTGTGGCGGGCCGGAGGGAAAGGGTGTCCGGATCATCGGCGGCTGCCGGGATGGAGCACCACCGTAAAGTCGTTGCGGTCCAGCACCGTGTGGATCTTCTCCAGCATCCGAGGAGGGTCTGCGTCGGCAGGCACCCGGTCCACGGCTCTTCTCACCAGGCCGGAGTTGGTGGCCAGCCGCCGCTGGGCGAGATCGACTTCCACCCAGTGAGTTGCCCTTCGCCGGGGCGGGCCGCTACCGATCCGGAGCGTATATCCGAGCAGCTTCAAGATCGCCGTAGGTGGATCCTCCGCTTCCAGAACGTCATCCAGGTAGCGGAGCAGATCCACCGCCAGCCAGCCGTTCCGGTAAAATATCAGGGTGTACCAGGTCCCTTCCAATCTCAGGCTGAGGGAGCCGGTGTCTGATGGATTCACGGAGCCAGTGTAGTGACCGGCCCCCCTTCCGGGAAGCCCGGGAGACCTTCTTCTCCCCTTCGTCCCGGTTTACTCGATTCACTTCTTGAATCTGGTCAGTCAGTTGGTACAATGGCGACGATTTTTGGAGGCGTGACGCATGATATTGGCGGTGACGATCTGGATCATCACGATAGTTTCCACCGTGCTGATGGTAGGCAAGTACTGGTGGTTTCCTGAAGTGGCATCGGCGCACGGCGGCGACCTGGACCGGCAGTTCATGGTGACCCTGGTGGTGACCGGTGTCGTCTTCATCCTGGCCCAGGTGGGGCTCGGCTACGCCATTGCGCGTTATCGGGACGGGGCGGGAAAGGTCGCCAACTACACCCACGGGAACGAGAAGCTCGAGGTGATCTGGGTCGTGGCCACCACCGTGGTCTTTTTCGCCATGGTGATTCCGGGCCAGAGCATCTGGGCCGACCTCTATCTCTCCGAAGCCCCCGAGGACGCCGTCCGCATCGAGGTGACCGGGCAACAGTTTGCCTGGAACATACGATATCCCGGCCCCGACGGTGAGTTCGGGAGGGTGGCTCCGGACCTGATCGATGACGAAGGCGGCAATCCGCTGGGATTGGACCTGTCCGATACGGCCGCCCAGGACGACCTGGTCCTTCCCATCATGGCGATCCCGCTGGGCAAGCCGATCGAGTTGCTCCTGCGCTCCAAGGATGTGACTCACGCCTTTTCGGTGCGGGAGTTGAGGATCAAACAGGACCTGGTCCCGGGACTGCTCATCCCCATCCAGTTCACGGCCACCCGGACCGGCCGATGGGAGATCGCCTGCGCCGAGTTGTGCGGGCTGCAGCATTACAACATGCGGAGTTTCCTGGAGGTGCTTCCGGAGGCGGACTTCGCCCAGTGGCTGAAGGACCAGGCTGAAGAATAGGGTTTTCGGAAACGCAGGGAGTGTGACCGATATGGCAGAAGAGGTTCAGACGCACGCCGCTCACCACGAAGCGCCGTCAGGCTGGGTTCGAAAGTATGTCTTCAGCACCGACCACAAGGTGATCGGGATCCAGTACTACCTGCTGGCCCTGTTCTCGGTTCTGGTGGGAGTGGGCCTGTCGGTGCTGATTCGCTTGAATCTGGCGTGGCCGGGCACCGAGATTTCCATTCTGGGCACCCTCTTTCCGGAGGGGGCGCCGGGCGGAATCATGACGCCGGAGTTCTACTTGGCCATGCTCACCATGCATGGGACCATCATGGTCTTCTTCGTCCTGACCACAGCGCCTCAGGGGGGATTCGGGAACTATTTCCTGCCCATCCAGATCGGCGCCGACGACATGGCCTTTCCCATACTGAACATGCTCTCGTTCTGGGTCACTTTCCTGGCCCTGGGCGTTCTCATGGCCGCTTTCTTCGTGGAGGGAGGGGCCCCCATCTCGGGATGGACGGCCTATCCTCCGCTGAGCGCGCTGGGGGAGATTGCCGGACCGGGGCTGGGAACGGGACAGAGCCTGTGGGTGGTGAGCATCGCCCTGTTCTGCGTGGCCTCGCTGCTGGGCGCCCTGAACTTCATCACCACCACCATTGACATGCGGGCCAAGGGCCTCACCATGATGCGTCTGCCGTTGACGGTCTGGGGCTGGTTCGTCACCGCCATCCTGGGTCTGCTGGCCTTTGGCGTTCTGCTGTCCGCAGGGGTTCTCCTGCTCCTGGACCGTTGGGCCGGGACCAGCTTCTTCATTCCCGGCGGACTGGTGGTGAGTGACCAGGCCATCGATCACACGGGCGGGTCGCCGCTGCTCTGGCAGCATCTGTTCTGGTTCTTCGGCCATCCCGAAGTCTACATCGCCATCCTTCCGGGAATGGGCGCCGTCTCGCATATCCTGGCTACTTTCGCCCGCAAACCGGTGTTCGGCTACAAGGCCATGGCCTTCGCCATCATCGGCATCGGCGCGGTCAGCTTCATCGTCTGGGGCCACCACATGTTCCTGAGCGGGATGAGCCCCTACACCGCCATCGTCTTCTCGCTGACCACCACGGCGGTGGCCGTACCCTCGGCCATCAAGACGTTCAATTGGCTGGGCACCCTCTGGGGAGGGCGGATCCAATTGACGACCGCCATGCTCTATGCCCTGGGTTTCGTTTCCCTGTTCGTGAGCGGAGGCGTGACCGGTCTCTTCCTGAACCAGCCCGCGGTGGACGTCTATCTCCACGACACCTACTTCGTGGTGGGTCACTTCCACATGATCATGGGAGTGGCCGCCATCTTCGGCATCTTCGCCGCCACCTACTACTGGTTCTCCAAGATGTTCGGGCGCCACCTCAACGAGTTCTGGGGCAAGGTCCACTTCTGGATCACCTTCGTAGGGGTCTACTGCATCTTCATGCCCATGCACAACCTGGGGATCGGAGGGCAACCACGCAGATACGCCGAACTGACCGCCTTCGATTTTCTGCAGCCGCTGGTTTCGTTGCAGCAGTTCATCTCGGTGGCCGCCTTCATCACGGCTGCCGCCCAGATCATCTTCGTGGCCAACTTCGTCTACAGCCTCTTCAAGGGCCGGGTAGCGGAAATGAACCCCTGGCGGGCAACCACCATCGAGTGGGAGGTCCCGTCACCTCCGCCCCATGACAACTTCGCCGGCAAGTTTCCGGTAGTGTATCGCGGCCCCTACGAGTACAGCGTTCCGGGCGCCGAGGAAGACTTCGTCCCACAAACCGCTCCCGACGCGCGCGGGTCCACCGGCTAAGAGATGGCAATCGTCGCACCACCTCCCACTCCCAAGACCGGCGTCCGCGAGTTGGACTCCGAGGGCCCCGTTCTGCCCGGAGCCCCGGCCCTGCCCACGGGTCCCGGCGGATGGGGCGATTCCTGGGGAGGACGTCCGGGAGTGCCCGAGCGTCGTTACTACACCGGGATGCTGGTGCTCATGGCGGGTGTGACCATGCTGTTCGCCGCCTTCACCAGCGCCTACATCGTGCGCAAGGGGATCTCGGACGATTGGCGCCCGACGGCGTTTCCGGCACTGGTCTGGGTAAACACGCTGGTGCTTCTGACCAGCAGCCTCACCCTGGAGAGGGCTCGAAGGCTCTACGGTCAGACGACCGCCCTTGCCAAATGGTGGCTGGCCACCACCGGCCTCGGCGTCATCTTCCTGCTGGGGCAGCTGGTGATCTGGCAGCAATTGGCAGGCGCCGGAATCTATCTCCGCACCAATCCCAGCAGTGCTTTCATCTACATCCTGACCGGCGCCCACGCCGTGCATCTTCTGGGCGGGGTGGCGGCGTTGGTTTATTGGTCCCGGAGACTGTTACAGGATCGCCCGCCGACCCGCACGGTTCTCAACGTCACGGCCATCTACTGGCATTTCCTGGATGGGCTCTGGGTCTATCTTCTGTTGTTCATTTTGTTCTGGAGGTAATGGATGGCTCAGCAGGCGCACGACGCGAGCATTGACGATTGGGCGGGAGGAAAATCTCCTTTCGCCGTCGGCTCCAAGAAGCTGGGGATGTGGCTCTTCATCCTCTCCGACACCTTGACCTTCACGGCGTTGCTGGTGGCCTACACCTACGTCCGGGTCGCGAACGAAGGCTGGCCCCGGCCCTTCGAACCGTCCAGCATCGCGCTGGCTTCGGTCATGACCTTCTGCCTGCTCTCCAGTTCGCTGACCATGGTCCTGGCCGTCGCCGCCGCTCATCGGGGCGACCGGTCGACTGCGGCGAAATGGATCTGGGCCACCATAGCGGGAGGGGTGGCCTTTATCGTGCTCCATGGCTACGAATGGATGCAGTTGATCGAACATGGCGTCACTCCGTTCAGCAACCCTTGGGGTGTTCCGCTGTTCGGAGCCACCTTCTTCACGCTGACCGGGCTCCACATGACACACGTGACCGCCGGCGTCATCTATCTGGGGATCGTGGCATGGGGTTTCAAGGGTGGCCGTTTCGACTCCGAGGACGTGGAGGTGAGCGGGCTCTACTGGCATTTCGTGGACTTGGTGTGGATGTTCATATTCCCCTTGGTCTACCTGTTGTCCAACGTAATCTGAGATCCGGAGAAAGGTGAGTCCATGAGTGACGAACATTCCCACAATCGGCTCTATCTGACGGTCTGGGTGGTGCTCCTGGTGGTGACCGTCGTGGAGGTGGTGCTGGCGTACGTCAACCTCTCGATCATGCTCATGTTGTCTACGCTGGTGATCCTTTCCTTCTTCAAGGCGGGTCTCATCGTGGCCTACTTCATGCACCTGCGTTTCGAGAAGTTCAGCCTCTTCGTTACCTTGATTCCCATGTTGCTGATCTGCGTCATTCTGATGTTCGGGTTTCCGCTTCCGGACGCCCCCCGGGTACTGGAGTTGAAGCCGTAGTGGACGGACGTTGGGAGGGAAAGGTCCGGTTCCTGCGCCGAGCGGCGATGAGTCTGGCGGGCCTCCAACTGGTTGGCGGGACGGGGCCGGGACTGATGGCCCAAGGTTGCGCCATGTGCAAGAGTTCGGCCCAGGTGCTGGGTCAGTTTTCGACGTTGAATGCCGGGATCCTGGTGCTCGGAGTGCCGCCCGTGATGATCCTGGCCCTGTTTCTTTACCTGGCCTTTCGTCAACGGCCCTGACGCCCGCCAAACGCTCCCGCCGGCAGGCCTGGGCGCTTGGCTGAGACCGCGCCGCGGCGCCCTTGACAAGGTCCGGCGGAAGGTGTTTAAACAGTTCGGGAACTGTTCAGGAGAGCGGCCGCGAACAGGGTCGAATCATTGTTCTGAAACCTGCGAGTTTTATCGAGAATGCCTGTAAGAAAAGCGAGTCGGACGAATACGGATGAAAAGAGCGAGAGGCGCCTGATCCGGCGGCGAAAGTTCGCATTTGCCAGCATATTCGCCTTTTTGACCGCCAACTTCTTCATGACTTTGCGCTTCTTCTTTCCGCGCACGCTGTTTGAGCCGAAGACCTCCTTCAAGGTGGGCTATCCCACCGATTTCGGCTTCGGCGTGGACACGCGGTTTCAGCAGAAATACCGCATCTGGGTGGTGCGCAACGCGGAGGGCATCTTCGTCATTTCCGCCATCTGCACCCATCTGGGTTGTACTCCGGACTGGGTCGAGAGCGAGCAGAAGTTCAAATGCCCCTGTCACGGCAGCGGTTATGACAGCGAAGGCAGGAACTTCGAAGGTCCGGCCCCGCGCCCCATGGACCGGGCACACGTGGAATTGGCCCCGGATGGACAGATCCTGGTGGACGTGAGCCGGATCTACAAGTGTCCGCCGGGAGCGCCTTGTGAGTTCCGGGAAGAGGGGTCGTATCTGCCGGTCTGATCCCGGCTTCAGAGTCAGTCGAACCGTTGGAGATCTGAGCGAGGAAGACCATGGTCCAGAAAAAGCGGGGAGACGTGGAGCCGCCCCCCCCTCCGGGAAAGCTCAAGTCGCTCCTCAACAAAGTCCAGACCGTCCTGGATCCCTACATCGGAACTTTCGTCGACAAAGGGAAGGATGACGTCAAGGCGATCCGGCAGTACAAGGGGAGTCAGCTCTGGAAGTCGGTCTTTCGCCACAAGCTGGACGACACCCCCCGCAACCGCTCGCTGGCGGTTCTGACCAACGTTTTTCTGCACCTGCATCCTGCCAAGATCAATCGGGACGCCGTCCGCTTCCGGTTCACCTGGGGCATGGGCGGACTCTCTTTCTACCTCTTCCTGGTGCTGACCATCACCGGCATCTTCCTCATGTTCTACTACCATCCCACCAAGGGTCAGGCGTACGCGGACATCATGTTCCTGCACAACGACGTTCCCTTCGGCGGCTTGCTGCGGAACATGCATCGCTGGGCCGCCCACTTGATGATCCTGACGGTGTGGCTCCACATGTTTCGGGTGTTTTTGACCGGCTCGTA
>JAPOYZ010000299.1:8057-12947 GCA_026706325.1 Candidatus Aminicenantota bacterium | reverse complement strand
CGTTCAGTCGGTGATTGCCTGCGGCACGATCTCCAGATAAGGGTATGATGCGCCCAACGTTCAGGCGTGATGCCCGTAACTCCGGGTTTGGAAGGCGAAAGGTCGTAGGACCCGTGAAGGGCGTTTCGAGCAAAGTTGAGACAGCCTGAAGCTTCTGCACTCCAATCGGCTATGGGATAGGGCTGGTCGGGACCGATTGGATCTCTGCCAAGTAAAGAGGTCAGAGCACGAATTGCCTCAGCCAGAGGTTCGTAATGCGTATCGGCACCCTCCGCGCCCGTTCTGCGTATGGCATCTACGGCATAGCTTCCTTTCTTGGTGAGCCGAAAAAACCATCCGTCGATCTGCTTTCGCCCGAGGATGCCGGTTCCAAATAGGCGAGTTGGCAGCAATATTCCTCAAACCCCGCGTGACGGCTTCCGTCGAACGGACGAATAGTCTCGAAATTGATATCTGGGAGGTTCATTCAGGCGACGTATCGATCGGTGTTGGCTCGGTCAGCACCTATTTGAGGAGTACGGAGAGTTTGTCCGCTATTACCTGAGCGATCACGGGGGCATCCTCCCGGATTTTCTCTGCGCTCAGTGTCAACGCTTCATCCAGCAAGGATATCGCAACCTCCCAAACAGGTGTCGGGTAACCGTCGCGTATCCAGGGAGAAGGCGGTTCCAGTTCGAGACTATCGGGCGACCCAATCCCGGTGCAGGTCCAGGGCTTCGTCCAGAGCTTCGAAAGGCTTGTAGACGACTCTCAGCCGGAAGCTGTAACGGCGTCCCTCCTCTGGGTTCGGAACCACCGCCTGGTAGTCCCATGCGGGACCGCCGACACCACCGCCGCCGGCGTTGAAGGCGGGGCGGATCTCCAACTCGTCTGAAGGGCGGAACAGGTAGGCCAACAACATGCCGTGGACCTTGCCGGCCATCAGGGGCTCCACGTAGCGCACCGAGCCGAAACTGTAGAGCAGCCGCCTGCCCTGGCCCCGGAACGCGTCACCGACCGGACCCCGCTCGGCCCGGATCGCTCCGGATTCATACAGATCCAGGGCGTCGAAGATGCCGTGCCAAGCCGGGGCCTCGAAGCTGGACCGCCGGCCCCAGAGGTAGTATCCCGGATTTCGGGGCGCCTGGATGTAGCTGGCCCAGAACACGCCCAGATAACGGGTCCGTATCTTGTCCAGCCGCGTGGGGGTGAAGGCGTGCTCCACGTCCAGGAACCACGGTTCCACCAACTTGAAGGTGGTCTCCACATGGACTCCCCATCGCCCGCCGGGCTCGATCTGGAGCCAGGCCTCCTGCTCGGAGATCCGCTTCAGGCTCGACGGTTGGGCCCGGAAGTTCTCCAGGTCGCTCCAGCGCGGTTCGAAGGTGCCCTCGGTTCCGTCGAAGAAGAACTCGCAATTCAGGCCCGAAGCAACGGGAAGAAAGGGGTGTGGAGAACCTCCGGAACTGAAACGCGCGATCCCGTTGTAGCCATTGTGGCGTCTCTCGAAGGGGACCGCGACGGTCAGGCGTCCCAGTCCGCCGGCCACTTGGGGAACCGAAGCCCGGTTGTGTTTCTGTTCCTCACCGGCCAGTCCGTCGTGGTTGTCCACCACCAGGGCCTCCAACTGCCCCGCTTTCAGCGCCAGACGGTGCGGACCCGGCGGTGTCTCGGAAGTGGCCTGCCGCGGGCCGGCGGCAACAGCCGTTACGCCGCCCAGCGCGGCCAGTCCCATCCACTGACGGCGGGAGTAGGATGGATCTTGGGGCTCATTTCCCATGTTCCGCCTCCGGGCCGGAGCCGCTCATCGGGCCGCCACTTCCCTTTCGGATTTCGGCGGCTCCATGAAGTCGGACCAGATGCTGTCGAGGCGCTTCTCGAAAACGGTGAAGGCATTGGCTCGAAAGAGGCGCCAGTCGCCCCGGTCCAGTTCCGAATCCAACTGGCCCGGAGCCCAGCCCGCGTGTCCGACGAACAGGCGGAGTTCGTGGGATTCCCTTTCCGTTTCCAGAAGACTTTCCAGTGTGCTCTTGTCGCCTCCGAAGTAGACGTCTCCCATCACATGCGTCGTCTGCTCCAGCGGCTCCTCGCTCCGAATCAGAAACATGAGTGTATCCAGAGCCACCGGGCCTCCGTAGAAGAGCCGAGCCTTCCGTCCCGGTTTCTCGACCTGGGGCAGCACGTCCGCCAGGGAGACGTCAGTGGCCCGGTTGACGATGACGCCCAGCGTCCCCGCCGGTCCGTGGGCCACCAGGAGAACGACCGAGCGGCGAAACCGGGGGTCGAGCATCCCCTGCTTGGCCACCAAAAACACCCCCTTGCCTGGCTGGACCGCTTGAAAGGGAATGCGGGGCCGCGGTTTGGGAATCGAGCCGGCTTCCAATCCGGCGCTCTGGCAGACCTGGAACAGAATGCCCAAGGCCAACCAATGCTTCATGTTCCGGGTGACCCGCATGGTTGCCGCCCAGTCTACTACGACGTCGGGACCCGGGAAAGAAGCGATTGCCCGACGAAGGTGCCCTGTGGTTTGAGCATCAACCAGAACAGAGCGGCGACCACGTAGACGCCGCAGAACACCCACAAGACGGGGGTCCAGTTGTCGCCCGACGGTCCCAGGAGGAGCGGGACGACGACGGGAAACGTTGCCGCTCCCAGGTTTCCCGCCATGTTCATGGTCCCGAAGATCGTCGCCACGTTGTTTCCGCCCATGGCAATGGTCACGGAATTGACGATGGGGCTGACGAAAGCGGCGAAGAAGCCACCGATCCCGATGAGAGAAACGGCCAGCAGGGGATTGTGAACCAGGCATCCGGACACCGTGAGCAGGACTCCGACCATGAGGCAGCTCAAGGCCATCCCTTTCCGGGCCATTGCCACATTCCCGCTCTTGGAATAGATCCAATCGGAGACGACGCCGCCCAGCGGTCCTCCGAATAGAATCGCGATCAGGGGAACGCTCGTCAGCAGTCCCGACTCGGCCACCGAGACGCCTCGGGACTCCTGCAGATAGGTGGGGAACCAACTGGCGTAGAAGATGTACCCCGCGGCCCGGAAGTACTGCTGTCCGCAGATGGCCCACATGGCCGGGCTCGCGGCCAGATGCTTCCACGGCGTCCTGGCGGGCCGGCTCCGGTCCGATTCCTCGTTCGGGTCCCCCTTCGATTCCTGCGCCGCCTTGGTCTCGGACAGAAGCAAACCCAGTTCGCCGGGCGTTACGGAGGCGTGGTCCCGCGGGCGGTCCCGAAACCAGCGATAGAACAGGAGAGCCCAGACTCCCCCGGGCAGCGCGTAGAGGACGAAGAGCCAACGCCAGGTGACGCCCCAGTCCAGGAGGATCCCGGTCAGGAAGGCGACGAGGATGGCTCCGATCTGCATCCCGGCGCCGAGAGAGCCGCTCGCAACGGCCAACCGGTTCACCGGCATCCATCTCGACAGCACGACCGCGGAACAGGGGAAGATGCCCGCCTGGGCCGCGCCGGAGAACATGCGGGGAAGCAGCAACCAGAGGTAGGCCGCCAGAATCGCTCCACCCGGACCGGCCAGCCAGAGAGCCAACGCCGTGCCCGCCACCGCCGAAGCCACGGTGCAGACCGACCAGACCACCGAGTAGAAAGGGAGGGTCCGCCGCGCGCCCCAGCGATCCCCCAGCCAGCCGGCAGGCACCTGGAATCCGGCGTAGACCCAGAAGAAGCCGCTCAGTATCCACCCCATCTGCTCCTTGCTCAGACCCAGGTCGGTCCGGATGGTGCTCTCGGCCACCGAGAGGTAGTTGCGCTGAATGTAGGCGATGGCGGCCGCCACGCAGAGCCAGACCAGAACGGAGTAACGGACCCGGCTCCGGGAAGGGGTCGGGGTAGCGGCCAGGGGGAACCTCCGGAGCTATTGCGAACGCACTATTGGAGAGACGCGGTCTTGTTCAGGCTGTCGGCCGCAGACGGTGCGCGCACCTGGAATACCTGGCCGGCGCTGACCTCCTGATCGCTGATCTTGTCGTGTACCTTCACGTTCAGATGGTACCGGCCGGGCTCCAACTGCCGGATGGGAAGGCTCTTGACCAGGACCATGCGCTGGCCCGAGAAGTACTGGATCGACGCTCCCGTCTCGTCCACTTCTTCCATCAGGACCTTTTTACCCTTGGAGATCCGGTAGCTGGCCTCGATGGAAGGGACCAGAGTGGCTTGGTCTGCGCTCACGTTGTAGACCTGCAGATAGATGGCCAGGGGCGCCGAGGCGGCGAATTTGTGATCCAGGACCGGACGCACCTTCACGTTTCCCAGGACGAACATCTCGTCCTTTTCCATGTCCTCCAGTTGCCGAACCAGGTCCGTGAGGATCAGGGAACTCGCTTTCAGGTTCTCGCCGCCGAAGGCCGGAGGGACGATGGCCGTCCGGCTGACTCCCACCTTGCCGCTGCGCAGGTCCTTGACCACCAGGTCCAGGCGGTAACGCAGCTTGCGGTCCAGAACCAGGATCTTCTGGTACGTGGACCGGCCCTGTTTCTGGGCCTGGGCGGCGTAGGCCTCCGGAAGGTAGGTCTGCACCAGGTCGTAGTCGAACTCGTCGACGATCTCCCTGGTCATGCTGGTGACGGCGCCGTAGACTCCCACCTTGGCCACGTAGCTTTGGTTCTTTTCCAGCTTGAACGACAGTTCGCCGTTGTCGAGTTCCACCGTGACCGGCACCACCACACGATCGTCGCCCAGCTTGAAGTAGTCGCGCCGGACCCGGAAGGGGAGCGATTCGTAGCCGATGGAGACATCCACGAGCCCTTTGAGATCGCCGTACTTGATCGGTTTCGGCGCCTTGATCCTGACGTAGCGCTCGTAGCGCTCGAACACGTCGTCCTGGGCGCGGGTGGCCATATAGGGAAAGCTGTCCCGCATGCCCGGGGAGAAGAAGGGGCGGTCCTTC
>JAPOYZ010000299.1:0-8047 GCA_026706325.1 Candidatus Aminicenantota bacterium | reverse complement strand
TTCTTCTCGGCCAGACCCATCTCCTCGGCCAGGGTCAGGCCGCCGCCGGGAAGATAGAGCAGCGCGTCCTTCTCATTGTGGTCCAGGCTGAGCCGGTATTCTCCGCTCAGAGAGGCGTCCACGAACTCCAGTTCGATCTCCTGTCCCAGACCCTCGATATAGCGGTAGCGCCAGGTTTCGAAGGGATAGGTGGAGGTCACGCCGCCCCCTTCGTGCATGGGCCGGGCGTAGAAACCGCCTCCGGCACGGGAGGTGATCTGGTCCGGCGGCCCATGAATGATGTAGATCCGGCCCCGATCGGTCATCCAGCCCGGCTTCCCGCTGGGAAAACGCTCGTTGGCATAGGCGATGCGCCGGTAGTGCTCTTCCTTGTATTCGTTGATGGCCGTTCTCAGGTCCGGGTCGCGCCGGCGCCAGAACTGCTCGATGAACTGCTCCTTCTCCTCCATGGTGCCCAGACCGTTGAACACGTCCAACTCTTCATCGGTGATGATGTAGACGACGTCCTCCTTGAGCCATTTCTTGTAGTAGTCCTGCTGCTCTTCCTGCTGAACGCCCCGGTCGTCCCGCTTCTTCTCCTTGGCCTGGACCGGGAGCAGGACCAGAACCAGGGACAGGAGAACGAACCTGAGTTTCATGGGAGGACTTGCGAAGGTTCCAAACATGAGCACCTCGGAGATCCCGGCCGGGTCAAACGGCCGATGCGATTCATTATACCCGCTGCTCCGTTCGGTACAACAAACGGCGCCGTCTGCAGGTGCCGGATCGCCTGGATGACGGGGGGCGGAGCCGACCATGGGGGCGGATCAGCGTCCGCCTTTGCGATAGTAGGGCTGGTAGAGTTGTACCCGCACGCCGCCGGGCATCTTGAAATAGGTCACGAGTCCGAAGCCCTGGTCAGTCACATCCCCGTCGAACTCGACGCCCCGGTGCGCCAGATCCTCCACCGTGGATCGAATGTCCTCACAGTAGAAGGAGATGGCGTGGGTACCGGCCGGACTGCCATGCTTGCCCGAAGGGTCGGTGGGATGCACGCCCATGTCCGCCTCCGGCAGGTTGAAGATGAGCCAGCCCCCGCCGACGTCGGTGTAGGAGTCGAAGCCCAGCTTGTCGCGCAGGAATTCACGCAACGCTTCCGGCTCCGACGAGTAGAACATGGTATGAACACCCTTGATCATGGTCTCGCTCCTTGCCCCCAGCGGGAATCGCCCGATCATCATATCAAGCCCAGACCCTTCAGCCTTCGAGATGTCTCTATGGCGGTGGTCGACGTTAATGGATCCGGTAAAAAAGGAATGCGATCTGACAACCGTGTGCTACGGTGAGGGTGTCATCACGAAGGAGCATACAATCGAGGTGTGAACCCATGTTGACTCTTCATCCAGAAGAACAAACTTGGCTGGAAAAGTACCGGAAGGCCCTTAAAGAAAGGCACCGTGGCGCGGTGCTGCGCATGGTCATATACGGCTCCAAGGCACGCGGAGATGCCCACCAAGACAGCGATATCGACGTGCTCATCATCGTCAAAAACGAAGCGAACGGCCTCAAGCGACCGCTACGGCGAATCGGTTACGATCTGGCTGCGACCTCTTGGGCAGTGCCCTCGATCATGGCTTACACGCAGGCCGAGTGGGAACGGCTGGCAACCCTCCAGTCAACATACAGAGAAGCGGTCGAACGCGACGGGGTCCCCGTCCTGTGAATCGAGAGTCCTCCATTGGGGACAGGTACTTGACCGAGCGCGGATTGACCCGTCGGGAACTCGATTCGGAGCATGGCGGTGGTTAAGCCAATCATTCCCTCGGCCACAACTTGACCCGCCAGAACCAGCCGTCCACCTGGACGAAGAGGACGTTGGGCTCGACCTCGATGACGGTGGTGTAGGAGGAACCCATCCCCTCCGCTACGGTGGCAGTTTCCCATGTCTTCCCCTCGTCTTCGCTGATGGCGAAACGCACCAGCGCGCCCCGCTCCCGGGGCTGGAGATGGGTGCCGGCCGGGAACCTTTGACCGTAGCTCAACAGCACCCTGCCGTCGCGGAGCTTGAGGAGCGTGGGGTCACAGCCCCGGTCGAGTCCGGTGTAGACGGGCTCGCTCCAGGTCTTGCCCCAGTCCTCGCTCCAACTGGCGAACAGCGGCGTGAAGTGGCCGGTCCGCATGACACAGAGCAGCCGGCCTCCGCCCAGATGGAGCAGAGACGGCTCGGTGAATCCCTCGCCCACCGGATCTCCCGGCTTGGGTGCGGCAACGGTGGAGAAGTAGTCCCAGGACCGTCCCTGGTCCTTGGAGATCAGCGTGAAGGTCCGTTGTTGGTAGTGCGTCTCCGACGAGCTGCGCCGGTCGGTGGGCGGCAGGTTGTCAGTTTCCAGGTTCCCCTCCATGGTGGTCATGAGGGTCCCGTCCGGCATCTCCAGCATGTCCCGGTAGAAGTAGAGCCCGTACCACTCCCCCTCTTTCCGTGCCCTCGGCGGACCGCCGGGCACCCGAATCACCGATTCCTCCTCCTGGAGGGTCGCCAGATCGTCCCGGGAGCGCCACGAGCGGATCGTATAGAGTCCCGGCGACTGGAAGTCGGCGGCCCCGCCTAGTGCGAAGAAGTGACCTTTGCGGACGTAGAAGACCCGTTCCGGAATGCGGAGGACCTCCTGCAGGGAAGGCCCCTCGTGAGCCACGTAGGTCTTGCCGCCGTCGAGGCTTTTCTTGTCTCCGTAAAAATAGATGGCGCCGTCCGGCGCCTGGAAGGATCGGGCCCATCCCCCTTCTCCCCAACCCCCTCCCGGTCCGTAGCGCCGGATCGGCCCTATTTCCCGGATGAGGCTCCGTCCATCCTCGGGCGGCCCCACGGCGCCGGACGTTCGCCGGGTGACACGAACTTCGTCCACCAGGCCGACGAGCCGATTCCCGGGATCGCTCGTCCCCTCGTGGCGGTGGGTGATGAAGCGCCCTTCCAGGTCCTGTCCCACCCTCAGATCGGACGCCAGGTAGAGACCTACGACCGGAGCTTTTTCGGAAGGGGTCAAATGCCGCACGATCGAACGTTCGTAGTAGAGGTGGGAAGTCCCCGCCATGAGCTGTCCGTCGCCGACCAGGTTGCCGTCCAGGTAGAGACGCACCCGGCCCTCGTCGTAGGTGGCTTCCATGAGGTGGTAACGATCGGTGAGGATGGAGACCGACCGGGAGCGCACGGTCTGACCGTTGCAGACGAAACGGAGATCGCCGCCGTTGGGGTTGAAGTCGAAGATGAGTTCTCCCGTCGCCGGTTGGCCTGTCCCGCGGTAGTTGCTGAACAGGCGCATGCGCCGTTTCAAGGCCGGCTTCACCCGGGCCGAGAGGGAAAAGCGTGTCCCCAGATACCGGGTTCCGGGAATCTCCAGGGCATCGTGCGTCTTTCCCTCCCCGAAGAACTCTGCCGCGCCGCTGCCGGAGAAGGCGCGCCCCTGATCCTGGATCACGCGAACCGAATTGTGCAGCCGCACCTCCTGTCGACCGTCTTCGGTCTGCTTGTCCTGGACCGCGCTCTCCGGGTCTTCCTCGAAATCGAGCAGGACGTCCAAAAGAGGTGATTGGTCCGCCGGCTCCAAGGGCCCGGCCGCCCGGAAGGAGTAGAGAGAGGCGTTTTTCAGGTAGAACCGCAGCTGCGCGGGCCGCGGGGATTCCGGCCACTGGTCGCGCCCCTGCCATCGGACGGCCTGGTCGACGCCGTCGTCCGACACCGGGTCGCATTGATCCTTGCCGAAACCGGGAATGACGTTTCCGGACGAGTCCAGCAGCTCGACCCTCAACCACCCCCGGCCGGCGTCGGCGTTGACACGCAGAGGCCCGGCAATAGGACGCAGCCGGCGCGTCGTGAAGGAACCCACGTCGTCCCCGGCGTCCAGGGAAGCGAAGCCGTCCTTCCGCAAGGTGGCCAATCCGATGGCGCAGTTGCCCCATCCGCCCGCCACCGGGCTCACGTGGGTCTGGTCCGAGGCTCCGTAGAAGAGCTTGATCTCGTCCCCTTCCACCAACGGCTGACTCGGCGTGTGCAGCATGCCGTCGTCCCACTGCCCCGAGGTTCCCAGCTCCAGCAGGGGCGGGCGGTCCCCCTCCATCCGTTTCCACTCGATCCCGTCCCGGCTGCTCACCAGCTCGACGTGGATGGTCCCGTCGTTGTGCCCGTCGTCGATCCGGAACACCCAGAGGAAGCCCAGATACATGGATTCGTAGGCGAAGGCGGAGAGCCCGTAGAAGTCGGTGTGTTGCCGGTCGGCGGTCACCCACCGGTCGTCCACGGCGTCCGGCGCCAGAACCAGTTGGGTCGGAGGCCAGTTCAGGAAATCGGTGGTGGCGGTCAGGCCGATGGCCCGCCGCCGGTGCCCGCCGTTGGGTACGAAGATCTTGGCGTAGCCCAGATAGCGGCCCTGGTGGGGGTCCCAGACGAAGTTGCCCACGTCTCCGGGGTCCGCGAACAGGGGTTCCTCCCGAATCGGGCTCCAGTGGATACCGTCCTTGGACCAGGCCCCGTAGTAGCCGCTGACCCGGTGACGGGGATCGGTGCGCCCGTAGTCATAGTAGACCAGCTTGTACTCTTTCGCAGGGTCCGGGTCCCAGGGGGTGTGGATCACCAGCGGAATGTGGCTCTCCCGCATCCGGTCCAGGAAGATGTTGTTGGCCCCTGAGCCCCGGTATTGGACAATGTCCAGATCCGGCTTGTTCCACTGGACGCCGTCCCGGCTCTCAGCGTAGAGGTTGCGGTACTGCTCTTTCGGGTCGGCGTCCGGATTGGCGGTGTGGTACCACATCCGGTAACCCTTGCCGTCCGGGAACGGGAGGACGGTTCCCAGCAAGTAGGCCACCTGTCCTTCCCAGGGACGGTCGGGCTTCAGGACCGGGTTAGCCGCGTGCTTTCGGAACGGGTGGTAGCGGCGGATCAGGCCCTGCTTCTCCTGGATCAAGTGATCGTCGACCACGAGTTCCCAGGGACCGGTCAGGTCGCCCAGAGACCGGGGACTCGTCGCCGGTGAGGATCCCCATACCCATCCGCTGAGGAGCAGGAAAGAAACGATGAGCCCGATTCCACTCATTCCAACAAGTCCTCCGCCGGCTTCGGGGCGGCGATGAAGAGGGGGACAAGGATGTCCCCCCTCCCATTGAAGAGGGGGACAGGAAAGTCCCCCCTCCTACGACATCACCTCCCCGGCCGAAATGTCCACGGCCTGTCCCGTAATGGCCGCCCCCGAGGGCGAGACCAGGAAGTAGACCAGATCAGCCACCTCCTCGGGACGGATCATGGTTCCCAATGGAATCCCGTCCAAAACGCGCCGCCGCATGGCTTCGACGCTCAGACCTTCGAGGCGGGCGGTCTCCTCAAGGTCCCTGCGGGCCATGGGGGTCCTCACCCAGCCGGGGCAGACGGCGTTGACGGTGATCTTACGGGGAGCCAACTCCAGGGCCAGCGCCCGGGTCAGGCCGATCACCCCATGCTTGGAAGCGCAGTAGGCGCTGTACCCGGCTGTGCCCACCTTCCCCGAGATGGAGGAGATGTGCACGATGCGGCCGCCGTCCTGGAGACGGGGCAGCGCCCGGTGGGTGCAGTAGTAGACGCCGGTCAGATTGGTGGCCAGTACCTCATGCCAGGTCTCGTCCCCCGGCTCCAAAATGGGATTTCGTTTCGAGATCCCGGCGTTGTTCACCAGGATCCGGATACGGCCCCATGCCCGAGTGACTGCAGAAACGAACTCTTCCACCTGACGGCTGTCGCTGACGTCGCAGACCCGGTCCAGGATTCGAAGCCCATGCGCCCTCATTTCCCGGGCTGCGGCTTCGAGAGCCCTCCGGTTGCGGTCGCAGATGGCGACCCGGGCGCCCTCGCGACCCAGTTTCCAGGCGATGGCCCGGCCCATGCCCTCCGCTGCGCCCGTGACGACGGCCACCGCCGATTCCAGGGACATTCCGCCGCTCGACTCCTTCGCCTCGGCGCGGCCGGTCACTTGACAGACCGGCCCTCGGCGTGCACAAGTAACACGGTGCCCGGAAGCTATCAACGGAAAGGAATCGAAGCAAGGTAACGCCATGACCGTACTCGACACCGTTCGCTCCAAGTCCGCTCAGGTGTTGGATTTCAATGAACGCTACATCCCCGGCGGGGTGGTCTCCATCGTCCGCAAGGCGGAGCCCGATCTGGCCTTCGCCCGGGGCCGGGGGGCCTACATCTGGGACGTGGACAGCAACCGCTACCTGGACTACCACGCCGCCTTCGCCCCTATCGTGCTGGGCCACAACGACCCCTACGTCAACGAGGCGGTCCGCAAGACCATCGACGCCGGCGCCAGCCTCTACGGAAGCGGGACCAACGAGTTGGAAGGCCGCCTGGCCGAGATGCTCTGCACCCACGTTCCGGCGGTGGAAATGGTGGAGTTCCTCAACACCGGCACCGAGGCCTCCATGGCCTCCGTGCGCCTGGCCCGCGCCGCCACCGGCCGCGACCATGTCATCGTCACGCAGGGAGGCTTCAACGGATCCCACAACGACGTGGCCTGCAACGTTCTCACGCCTCTGGACCAGATCGGCCCTCGCGTCTCTCCCGGCGAGTACCGCTACATTCCGCTGGGACCCGGGGTCCCCGACGCTCATGCCCAACTGGTGCACGTCATCAACTTCAACGACCTGGATTCGGTCCGGTATGTCTGTGAGCGCCACGAAGTGGCCGCCCTGGTGACCGAGCCCATCCTCCAGAACATCGGCATCATGAAGCCGGTTCCCGGATACCTGGAAGGACTCCGGGAATTGGCCGACGAGTACGGTTTCGTGCTCATCTTCGACGAAGTGAAGACCGGGTTCCGGTACTCGGTGGGCGGCTACAGCGAGGTCAGCGGTGTGACACCCGATCTGGTCTACTTCGCCAAGGCTGTGGCCAACGGCTATCCCTTCTCGGCACTGGGCGGGAAGAGGGAGCTTCTGGAGCATTTTGCCCATCCCGACCCCTCCAAGCGGCCCATCGTCTCCGGGACCTACAACGGCCATCCCGTCTCGGTGAGCGCCGCCATCGCCACCATCGAGCGGCTGCTGGAAGGCGGCGGCCAGGTGTACCGGCACATCGACCGGCTGGGACAACGCTGCCAGGCCGGGATCGAGTCGATCCTGAACTCGCGGGGGATCACCGGGACCGTGGCCCGGCAGGGATCCGCTTTCTGCCTCTACCTGATGGATCACGAACCGGTGGACTGGCACGATTTGGCCGGAAACCACGATTTCAACCAGGACCTGGCCATGCGGCGCGCCCTGATCGAGCGCGGAATCTACTTCTTCCCGGTGGCGACCAAGCAATGCTCCATCTCGGCGGCCCACACCGACTCGGACATCGACCGCACGCTGGAGGCCCTGGACGACGTCCTGTCCCGACTCTAGGCCGCCGGCGCGGATTCGACATCATCCATGGATGTTCGCCACCGCTTCGCCGTTTGGTGCTGCCACTTGGTTTTAGCCTCCCTCCCGCTCCATTCCCAGGGAGGGTCGAGCGAAGACTGCAGTTCCTGCCACCAGGAGATCTACGATTCCCACCAGACCACGGGGATGGGCCGCGCCTTCTCGCTCCCCGATCCCACCAACACTCTGGGAGAAGGACAGGAGGAGGCGACGTACTACCACCCGGCCTCCGACCGGCACTATACGGTCGCCCGCAGGAACGGCTCGTACTACTTGAGCCGGCACCAGTTGAACGAGAAGGGAAAGTCCATCAACCGGGTGGAGAAGGAGATCCACTACGTCCTGGGGTCCGGGAACCGGGGCCGGACCTATCTCCACCGGACTGCTTGGGGCGCCCTTTACCAGTTGCCGTTGGCCTGGTATTCGGAAGAGGGCGGACTCTGGGGCATGAGTCCCGGTTACGACCGCCCCGACCATAAGGGCTTCAGCAGGCGTATCGACTATGCCTGCATGTTCTGCCACAACGCCTACCCGCAATTGCCGCCGGGAGACGACGCCAACGGCAAGGATCCTCACTTCCCGGAAGAACTCCCCAACGGCATCGATTGCCAGCGCTGCCACGGGCCTGGGGACGCCCACTTGA
>JAPOYZ010000135.1 GCA_026706325.1 Candidatus Aminicenantota bacterium | reverse complement strand
AACGCAGTCCGCGCCTGTGCAGGGACGGTCGAATGCCGTGATGACTTTTGCCACGAGCTGATATTCTACCATCCCATGCTGAACCGGGTCGCCTCCGTGATTCTGGCCGCAGGCGACTCCCGCCGCATGGGGCGCCCCAAGGCCCTGCTCCCACTGGGGCGCAAAGCCTTTCTGCAACATGTTCTCGACTGCCACCTGACTCTCGGTACCGACCCCTGGGTGGTGCTGGGACGGCAGCATCGCCAGATCCGGAGCCGGCTCGACCTGGCGGCAGCCCGGGTCCTGGTGAACCCCGATCCGGATCGGGGTCCCCTCTCCAGCCTCCTTCTGGTTCTGGAGGAACTCGATGGCTACGACGGCGCGCTGGTGCATGCCGTGGACCACCCCCTGGTGGCCAAGTCGACTCTCCGTGCCCTTCTCCGGGAACATTTCCGCTGTCCCTCCTGCATCCTGATTCCCCGGCACCGTGGAAAGAAGGGGCACCCGGTGCTCTTCCCGCAACGGTTCTTTGCCGAGCTGAAGCAAGCTCCGCTGAACCAGGGAGCGCGCTGGGTGGTGAGGCGCCGATTGAGTTCCCAGCTGCTGGTGCCGGTAGTGGACTCGGGCGTGGTGACCAACATCAACCTGCCGGAGCAGGTGGATCGCCTCCGGCGAACCGGACACGGCGTGGGTTAGTACGCTGGGACGGTTGGGTCCACGTCCCGGGCCCAGGCCAGGATTCCGCCCTCCAGGTTCCGGACTTTCCGGAAGCCCGCCTGACGCAAAAGCTGCACGGCCTGGGCGCTGCGGGCACCCGACCGGCACTGGGCCACGATCTCCCGCGAGGTGTCCAACTCGTTGAGACGGTTGAGCAGATCTCCCAAGGGGATCAGGTGGGCCCCCTCGATCCGGCAGATCTCGTACTCGGGCGGGTTGCGCACGTCCAGAATGAAGACGTCGTCGCCCCGGTCCAATTCCTGCTTCAGCTCCACCGCCGTGATTTCCTCGACCGCGGCCGCTGATTCAGGCTCGATGCCGCAGAACTGTTCGTAGTCGATGAGCTCGTGCAAGGTGGGTTCGTCACCGCAAACCGGGCATTCCGGGTCTCTGCGCAGCTTCAGCTCCCGGAACTTCATGCCCAGGGCGTCGAACAGGAGCAGCCGTCCCTCCAGTAGATCCCCCTGCTCCAGGATCAGCTTCACGACTTCGGTCGCCTGGATGATCCCCACCAGCCCCGGAAGAATCCCCAGGACGCCCCCTTCCGCACACGAGGGCACCAGGCCCGGGGGTGGCGGCTCCGGGTAGAGGCAGCGATAGCAGGGTCCGTCCGGCAGCGCGAAAACCGACGCCTGGCCCTCGAACCGGAAGATGCTGGCGTAGACGTTCGGTTTGCCGCTCAACACACAGGCGTCGTTGACCAGATACCGGGTGGGAAAGTTGTCGGTTCCGTCGGCGACGACGTCGTAGTACCGGAACAGGTCGAGGGCGTTCTCGGAGCTGAGTCGTACCTGGTGAGTCTCCACTTGGACGTGAGGATTGATCTGAGACAACGTTTCCTGCGCCGATTCCAGCTTGGGCCGCCCCACGTCGCCGGTTCCATGAAGGATCTGCCGCTGCAGGTTGCTCTCGTCCACCACGTCGAAATCCACGATTCCCAGGCGGCCCACTCCGGCCGCAGCCAGGTACATGGCCAGGGGCGACCCCAGGCCGCCGGCGCCGATGCACAGGACGCTGGCCTGCTTCAGCTTTCGCTGCCCCTCCAATCCCACCTCGGGCATGATCAGGTGGCGACTGTACCGCCGGATCTCCTCGTGCGTGAGGAGGCCGGGCGGGGCAGCCGCCACGCTGCCGCCGGCGATGGAGGGAACGATGCTGACCGTATCGCCGTCGCTGACGGCCGTGTCCTCCCTCTGCAGGTATCGAATGTCTTCGTCGTTCAGATAGACGTTGACGAAATTCCTCAGGCGCCCCTGGGGAGTGTAAAGATGCTTGCGGAGCGTTCCGTGTTGCTCCGTGAGGCTCTGCAGCACCTCCCGTATGGTGGCTCCCTCCAACTCCAAGGACTCCCGGTTGCCCACATGGGGCCTCAGGGGAGTGGGAATGAACACCTTGACAGCCATGGCTTTCCTCCTAATCGGATATGAACAGATCTCAAGATCCCTGGGATTCCAATTCCCATTCTTCCGGCTCGAAGCCGGATCGGTCCTCCAGCAAGAGCCAGGACAATACCTCCGCCGTCCTGCCCCGGCGCACCGAAGCGATCAGGTACGAGTAACCGGGCCAAGCATGGTCCCGATCATACTGGGACGGACGGGCCGGCACGTCGGGGTGGCTGTGAAAATAACCCAGAATCTGCAACTCGCTTCCCCGGAGCCGCTTGTCCCACTCCAGCCAGAACTCGGGCGCGATCAGATATCGATTGGCGGCGCTGTCGCTCCTCTGGTTCTGCGCCTCCACCACCCGCGAAACCCGCTTGAACCCGTCGCCTGCCGAACCGACCAGGAGTCCGCAGCACTCGTGAGGATAGGTCCTTTCGGCAATAACCTTGATGCGCTCCAGGTCCTCCGGTTTCAAATAGAGCATCAATCACTCTCCCAGAACGCCTCCGAGAGGTACTTGTCCCCCGAATCCGGGAAGATGGCCACGATGACGCCCTGATCCAGGTTCCGAGCGACGTCGAGCGCCGCCGCCAGGGCCGCGCCGGCGGAGATCCCCGCAAATATTCCCTCCTCCCGCGCCAGCCTCAGGACCATCTGCTGCCCCGCTTCGGTGGAAACCTCCAAGTTCAGGTCGGCCAGATCCGGATCGTAGATGGCGGGGACCAGCGCCGTGGGCATGTGCTTGAGGCCCTCCAGGCCATGGAAGGGGGAATCGGGCATGAAGGAGATGGCCCGAATCCGAGGGTTCAGCTCCTTGAGACGGCGGGTCGCTCCAACGAAGGTTCCACTCGTTCCCAGACCCGCCACGAAGTGGGTGATTTCGCCGTTGGTCTGGCGGTAGATTTCCATCGCCGTGGTCTCGTAGTGGGCCCTCCAGTTCGCGTCATTGCTGTATTGGTCCGGGTAGAAATACTTTTCCGGCGACTCCCGGTAGAGCCTGCGGATCTCCCGGATTGCGCCGTCAGAGCCCTCCAGCGGATCGGTCAGGCGAATCTTGGCCCCATAGGCCCGCAGAATCTTCTTCCGTTCGATGCTGGCGTTGGCGGGCATGGCCAACAGGACGTCGTAACCGCGGGCGGCCCCGATCATGGCGTAGGCGATTCCCGTATTTCCGCTGGTGGAGTCGATGAGCGTGCGCCCCGGCCGCAGCAATCCCTGTTCCTCGGCGATCCGGATCATGTTGTACGCGGCCCGGTCCTTGACCGATCCGCCGGGGTTGAATCCCTCCAGCTTCGCCAGGATTCGGACCCGGCCCGGCGGCAGAATCCTTCGGATCTCCACCAACGGCGTGTTGCCGATCCGGCTCAGCAGGCTCTCTTTCGGTTCGACTTCCAGCTCGACTTCCATGAGTCTCTTGCGCGCTCCTCAGATATGGTAAACCAGGACTCGGTCATCCCGGATCTTTCGGCGAACCAGGTCCTCGACGGTGATGGACCCGAGCTTGTCCACAAACTCCTGCTCGATCTCCTGCCAGACCTTGTACAAGACGCAGGTCGGCTTCACTCTGGAATCGAGGAGGGTGACGTCCCCCTCCACCGCTTCCATGATCCGGGCCAGGCTGATCTCTCTGGGCGGACAGGCCAGTTTGTATCCTCCCGCGGCTCCCCGGACACTCTCGACCATGCCCGCTTTCTTGAGCTGAATCAGAATCTGCTCCAGGAACCTCAACGGAATTTCCTGACTCTCGGCCAGCTCCCGGGCCTGCACTCGAGTCGTCGCAGGATGCAGCGCCAATTCGAAGATGGCCAGGATGGCGTAATCGGCTCGCGCGGTGATCTTCATGGAAACTCCACAATCCCTACTGTTTTAGTCAACTTTCGCCGGCATTATGGGATTGCCCGAGAGGTAGTGTCAAGAATTCCCCGGCGCTTGAGGTCTTCCCGTCAGCAGGTCACGAATTCGACGTCCGGCCGGTGGGGAATCAGGCCGGCGGAGTATCCGCGTTCCAGGAAGAGGCGGACCGCCCGCCGCCCTTCCTCGCCATAGCTCAGGGTGCGCTCGTTGACGTACATCCCGACGAACTGGTCGCCCTGCCGACGCCCCAGTCCCCTGCCATAGCTCAGAGCATAGTCCAAGGCCTCGTCCCGATGTTCCAGGGCGTAGCGGATGCTCTCCTTCAAGAGCCGGCAGACCTGGTGGATCCGTTCCCGTCCCAGGTCCCTCCGGATCACGTTGCCCCCCAGAGGGAGTGGCAGACCGGTCCCTTGATTCCACCAGCGGCCCAGGTCCACCACACAGTGAAGGCCCAGGCTCTCGTACAGCAACTGGCCCTCGTGGATGATCAGGCCCGCATCCACTTCCCCTGCCTGAACCGCGGGGATGATCTGGTCGAAGTCGACCACGCGGTACCGCAGATTGGGCTCCAACAGCTTGAGCGCCAGGAGCGCGGAGGTCCGCTCCCCCGGCACCGCCACCAGCAGCGACGAGATCCGTTCCACACCAAACGGTTCCCGCGCCACCAGAACCGGCCCGTACCCCTCTCCCATGCTGGCCCCGCTGTCCAGCAGCGCATAGCGGTCGGCGAGATAGGCGTAGGCATGGATGCTCACCGCCGTCACCTCGTAGCGGCCTTGCTTGGCATCTTGATTCAAGCTCTCGATGTCCTTGAGTTCGTGAACGAACTGGAGCCCGCCCGTGTCCATGGCGCCGGTGGCCAGGGCGTAGAACATGAAGGCATCGTCACTATCCGGACTATGAGCAACGTGAATCACCTGGTCTTTCACTGGGGATCTCCTGTTCGGGGGCCGTTCGGCCCGGGCCGGTGCCGTCGAGAGGCTGCACTATAGCAAAAACGAACCGATGCCTTGCAAATCCTCGATGCGGTGTTCGGCGCGGCCCGTCCAGCGCCGGCCGGGATCATAGAGAAGGGCGTGCAGGCCGGCGGCCCGGCCGGCGTCGTAGTCCTCCTCCGGATGGTCTCCCACATGGAGGCAGCGGCCCGGATCGGCCCCGGCCCGGCGGATCGCCATCCGGAACATCGCTTCCTCCGGCTTGGCGTGAGGCGACCGGGAGGAAACTGCGATCAGATCGAAGAATTGCCGGATTTCCAACGCCTCCAGGACCGAGTCGATCCGGCTGTCGAAGTTGGAGATGATCCCGAGGCTTCGCCCCTGGAGCCTGAGACCATTCAGGACCCGCCGGCACCCAGGCTCCAGTACCCACGCGGCGTCCGTGGCGAAGAGATCGAAGACCGATTCGAAGAAGCTGTCGAACCGGGGAAACGGCCCCAGGCCCTTGAAGGTTTCCCGGACCACTTCCCTCCACCACTCCTTCTGGGCGGCTTCTCCCGATCTTCCCGCCAGAGGAGACGACCCCTGTACCTTCCGAAAGGCCCGCTTGAAGGCACGGTCGACGGCGGCGTACGCGGGACGGTCCGGAGCACCCTCGAACCCGTAACGGAACGCCTCCCGGCCGTAGACCTCGCCCACCGAGCCCCGCACGCGGAACAGGGTTCCCACCGCGTCGAAGAAGACCCACCGTATCTTCCAGGGCGGCCCCATCATTGTCTTCCGGGAGAGGTCGTTACGTCGGAATCGTTGCCTGTCTTGCCTAAAAGCCGACGGGGCGGGCCGCACCCGTCAGGAACGGGTTGTAGACACGTTCCTCGCCCACCGTGGTCACGGGTCCGTGGCCCGGGTAGAGGACGACATCGTCCCCCAGGGGAAGGATCCTGTGTCGGATGGTCTCGATCAGGACATCGTAGGAGGCCGCGGGCAGATCGGTCCGGCCGATGGATCCCTGGAACACGGTGTCCCCGCAGAACAGGTGATTCTCCACCTCCAGCGAGACGCTGCCCGGGGAGTGGCCGGGGGTGTGATGCACCCGGATCCGCAGACAATCCAGGCTCAACGTCTGTCCATCCTCCAGGGTATCGGTCGGCGGCGGCGCCGGATCGCAGTTGAGCCCGAACCAATAGCCCCACTCGGGCAGAGCGTCGTAGATGGAACGGTCCTCAGGATGCAGGTAGATGGGAGTTCCCCACTCTTCCACTACTTGTCCGACGCCAGTAATGTGATCCACGTGGGCATGGGTCAGCACCACGGCAATCAGGCTCAGACGGCGTTCCCGCACGCGGGCCAGCAGGCGGGGAGCCTCGTCCCCAGGGTCGATGTAGATGGCGTTTCCACTGGCCGGACACGACAGGATGTAGCCGTTCTTGAAGAACGGCTCCACCGCCTCCGACTCGATCTCGAAGGAACTCACAACCCGCATATTCTCGGGATCGAGGCCGCGCAGGTCAACTCGATCGCCCAAGGAGAACCGGTTCACACGAGCGGATTGAGGATTGCGAGCCCTTCCCCGGCGGCGGCGGCGCAGAGACGAGCGTCTGCGCAGACGAATGTCAGTGGCGGAGGTGTACTGTGACGGATCGTCAGGCATCCGGCGAGTTGGAGAGCATCCATGGTCCTCAGCGGATGCGAATCGAGCAGCCGGGCGGCCTCCTCAATCACGGAAGTGGTCGGCTGCACCAGAAAATTCGACGATCCGTCCCACTCAATCCGTTCCAGAATCTGATTGGCGGCGGATCCTGAGATATCTCCCTCTCGCTCCCGTCTTCGGATTGCCGACCGTGATTCCAGCAACGTGAGGTCCAATATGATCAGACGGTCGCCGGCAAGGCCCTCTGCGACGTCGAGCACCACAGCCGTTCCTTCCTCCTGGATGTAGAGCTTGGTCAGCGCACTGGTGTCAAAGTAGTAGCTTGCCATCAGCGCAACTCAGTTCCGATCATCCAGGACCGTATCCGAAATCAAGCCGCCACGAATTCGGACCGGAGTGAAGCGGGACGTCTGAGCCGTGGCATCCGTCCGAAATCGGGGGTGACTTCGATTCAACCGTATTGCCGTCGTTGGGTGCAGCGGTGAGTTTGGGTTGGGCACTTTCGAAGTTCGTATCAGTTGCCACTTGATCGCTCGGTCCAGTAATGACCGCACCGTCTCTGAACGACGGGCCCATTCGTGGGCGCACTCGGCAACCAGGAACCGGTCCCGAAACCAAGTCAGACCCACAAACGGCCGGCGTGCTTCGGCGAGGCTGAGTTCATCGATGAGCTGGTCCAGGGCCGCTTCCGGATCGAACTCGCCACCGGTTTCACCGGAAGCAGTGCCAGTGGGTTCGCGCCGGATCCTATGATCCTGAGGTTCCTCCACAGGATCAAAATTTATCGTGAGTTCACAGTTTCCTCCGTCGAAGTAGCTTGCCGAAGCTGTTTCTCGAACTTTCCGTCTCTTCCTTCCGCTCTCGGCCGTGTAATAAACTGTCACCCGCGGTTTGTAGCCGAGCAGAGGCAGATGACGAAGCCCTTCCATCTCGGGGGGCAACGCCAAGTCGGGCAAACTCGCCAAGCTCTCTTCGATCTGATTCTGCAAGTCCCTTATTTTCAATATCTTACTCATACTACCTCCTTAGGTCTAAAAATAGAAATAAGATATTTAATCAAATTTTTCCTAAATTATATCATATCAAGATCTTGAATTCTACTCCATGGCACATGGAAAAGGAACCGGGATCACCGGATCGGGAACGATTCGACCCAAACCGGCATCAGAATCGGACTTGAACAGATACGCCAGCGGGCGGGGGGGGACGCCAGAGAGCGCGACCGTCGAAGAAGAACCCTGAATTGTGGGACACGACGGCCAAAAACCTCACGACGGGCAGAGTGTCGTATCCCGAGAGCCGAAGCTCAACTTAACCGCCGCCGGACCGCATCCAGCTTGTAGCCCATTCCACGCAGGGTCTGGATCCGTTGCCCCGCCTTGCCCAGCTTCTTCCGGAGCCGTCCAATGTGGGTATCCACGGTCCGCTCGCCACCCTGGTAGTTTTCTCCCCATGCCGCATCCAGCAACTGACGGCGGCTCAGGACCCGTCCCGGGTTTCGCAACAGGCAGACCAGAAGATTGTATTCGGTGAGCGTCAGTCGGAGCACGCGGCGTCCGGCCCGGGCCGTACACTGCTCCAGATTCACCGAAATGCCTCCCGCCCGGATGAATTCAGGAGACATGGGAGTGCGTGCCGCAGGTCCGGCATGCCGGCCGGAGGAATGATGCGCCGGCCCTCACGGGGGAGGAACACTCTCGAGCCCGCCCGTCGTCATCCGGCAGAAGGTGAACGGAGCATAACGCCGCAGGGCGCGATTCAGCGCCCAACGATCCTCGCGACCGTTCTTGTCCGTGGACCATGTTTCCCGTCCCGCGGCTTCAGGACCGAACCAGGACGAGGTCCTGGCCCCGGCTGGATGCGAACTCCGAATCGGGCCGCGTGATGCGGGCCAGAGTCTTTGCCAGGGGATACGAACTCTCCACCTTGGATGCCCCGACCCCCACCGGAATGAAGTTGCCGCCGTGCGCATCCCAAATGGCCTTGTTCACCCGATAGGCGCGTTCTCGAGCCGCCTCGTAGGACGGGTCCGCGAACATGTCCCGGAACTCGGTCATGCGACCCGATTCATCCAATTGGATCCAGGCGGAGACGGCGACTCCCCGGCTGGAGATGGTGGCGATGGCGTCCCGGAATGAAAGGGGCGTCGGAAACATGTAGTGGGAGCCCCGCCCGTCTCCCTGAGTCATGTAGAAGTGATCCCGCATGAAGAGGTTGAGCCCCTCCGCCAGCGGCTCCACCGACAGCAACACCGGGTCGTCCTTGCCCAGGTACTCGCCACCCGAAATGACGGCCAGCTTCTCGGTGGAGGCCGACAGCAGGACCTCGTCCAGGCCTTGGTGCGGTTGCGCCGGATCGAACGCCCCGTTCCGGCTCCAGACGCGCTTGACGTTGAACTTCTCCACGGCGCCCAGCAGCGTCTGACAATGCCCCGACTCGGCTTCCAGGTCCAGGAAGATCCGGCGATGGTGCTCCACGTCCCAGACCTCCAGCACGGCTCCGGCGCCACCGATGGATTCGAGATGCCGTTGCAACGATCCGCTGGTACGCGCGTGGTTCAGACTCCACCAGACGGGCAGGTTGAAGGCCGACGGACCCGCCTTGTCGATGGAAAGGAGACCCACCCGCTGCGTCCGGTTGAGGGGCAGTTCCGCGAAACCGGGCCCCTGACCCGAGACGTTGCCGGAGAAGACCGGTTCGGGCTCGCCGGCCTCCACCAACCCCGCTTTCCAATCCCGGTACGCCTTCTCGAGAACGCCCAGTTGAGACCGCTCGGCACCGGGCAGGTGATCGGCCAACAACTCCAGAAACCGGTCGGTCAGGTGAGCCAACTCCTCCGTGGCCCGGCCGGCAGAGGCGTCTCCCACGAGATCCTGGCCCAGACCGTACCACTTGTAGCCCAGGGTGCCGGCAACCCAGACCTGGCGAAAGAAGGTTCGATAGGCGAAGAGGTGGACCGCATTGTCGTCGGCGCCTCGGGAATGGGTCATGAGCAGGTGTTCGTCGTCGCCCACCTCGATGATCTCGGAGGTCGAGGAGATGAGACCCAGCTCCGTCGCTTCCTGGAGACTCGCCTTGGCGACGAACCGGAAATGGTTCGGCGGCGTCGTGTGTCCCACTTTGCCTCCGCCGTCGGCCTTGATGTCGGAGATGGTGAAACGCGCCCGCCGGTTGGCGCCTGCAATCAGGGGATCCTCATCGGGAATGTCCTCGAGCCGTCCCGAGAGTTGTGCGGCCAGGTCCGCAGCCCTGGATTCCGATGCCTGGGGATTCAGATACGGTTCGAACTGGCCGTGCCCGGCCATGCGCCGGATCAGGTCGGCCGCGTCTCTCTGCAGGCAGCGGGTTTCGGGGCGATTCTGGTCGAAAACGTCCACGATGTCGGTGTCGGAAGGGATGCGGCCCCGATCAAACGACTGGTAGGCGTAGGCCACGATCCGGGCAGCCCCCTCCCCGGAACGGAGGGCCCGGCTTCCGGGAAAGTCCACCGGCACCAGCCCGACCCGGTACTCACCGCCGTGTCCACCCGGACCGAAATGAAACTCGCCGGCCGCCTGCGTGAATTCACCGATGGCGGGCAGTCCCGACTGGGAACGTCCGATCAGGATGGGATTGAAGCTCCCTCCCACCAGAGCGGCCGGCTCATCCCGTAGCGCGCCCTCCGCGAACCGGCCTCGGACCGCGTAGACCCGGCTCAGGCGCCACTGCTCGGCGTCGGCGATGAGAGCCACCAGCTCGTTCAGTTGACCCGGTCCGAACTCGTAGGTCCGGATCCGGTCCCGGCCCGCAGCCAAGTCTTCGATCGACTCGACCACTCCGAGATAGTCGTTGGCCTCGATCCTCCGTCCGGAGCCCTTGTCCGGATTGAAGAAGAGATTGAAGAGAGACCGGTTGAAAAAGCCCCATGCGCCGTCCAGGGCCTTGGCCACGAAGATGGGTTCGGCTCCCCGCTCGGTATAGGGGAAATTCAGGAGGCGGATGCCAAGAGCCTCCCGCTGGGCGTCCGGGGCCAGAGAGAAGACCTCCGCCGCTTCGGGTCCGGCCAGACCGGCCGCCAACGCGTGTTCCAGCCCCTTCAGTCCACCCTGCAGCCCGATCCGGGCCGAGACGTCAACCGCATTCTCGCCGGCAAAATCTCCGTTCAGGCTGGAGAGATGAATGTGGAGGTCCCCGCCGAAGCCTCGTACCCAGGATCCGCGGAGTCCCGCTTGGCGGCACGAGGCGGCCACTTCAGCTCTGACGGCCTGCACCAGGGCGGCCGGAATTTCGGTTGCGGTCCAGCGGCCCAGATCTACGGAAACAATAGTGACATTGGATTGTTCGGAGACGGAATTCCCCGTTTTCATGTTGCTCATGACTCCCAGGTAATAGTTAAAACGATCTACCCGTAACGGCGACCGGATCTGCTGGAGGGGCACCACAGCGGTCGATCAGCCAACTCTCACTCGGACGGCGCTATTGTACCCTTATCCTCCGAAAAAAACGTCGCCGGCCGGCACTCACGGCAACTCATAAAAGAACCCCGAAGGAGGGAATGATACAGAGGCTCCGTGAGTCTGAATTCCTGAACGGCCTCTGATGCGGACTTGTCCCGGAGATTGGTGTTGGCAGTCGCTCGCCAACGAGGAGCGGCATGGGAAACGCAAAACGCCGCCACCCGTCAGGAGGAGGCATTGCAACGCGGTTACGCTCTCGACCGGCGAAGTTCCTGGATGCCCTCGGACAGAATGCGCAGAAAGCTGGACCGGTTCTGCCAGAGCAACAGGATCCAATGCCGCTTCTTCATCTGGGGGAAGTAGATGCCCCGGAACGCCAGCCGCGTGAAGAACATCAAAGTTCGTTCGTGGAAGGGGCGCCCCTCGATCTTCTTCAGCGCCATGGCCGTGGTCTCAGGCGAATAAGATCGGCTCCACGCTTCGTGAACCTCGGCTTCGGCCGCCTTGATGCTGATGTTGTTGGGAGTGAAGGCCATGCGGAATGGCCTGAAATCCAGCCAGTGCTTGGGACGGGTCAGCCGATCCTGCGCCAGCAGGCGATCGTACAGCGGGGTCGCAGGGTAAGGCGTCAGCAACCCGAATACGGGCAGCCCCGGAGGCCAACTGTCGATGACGTCCAGGGTCTTCCGGGCCACCCCCGGGCGATCGCCGTCCATGCCGAAGATGAAGGAGGTGATGGAGTAGATGCCGCGCTTGGCGAGGCGATCCAAAACCTCGGCGTATTGCGCAGGCTTGTTGAAGCCCTTGTTCACGTCCTTGAGGTTCTCGGTGTCGATGGACTCGAGACCCATGAAGATCCACCGGCCGCCGCTCTCCTTGATGAGATCCACCAACTCTTCGTCCTTCAGCAGGTTCACGCTGATCTGAGCCACCCAGGGAATCACGGCATCCTGGGCTATGATTTCCCGGAGCAGCGATTTGGTCCGCCGTTTGTTGAGGGCGAAGTTGTCGTCGATGAAGAAAACGCCGACTCTGCTGCCTTCCTTTCGAGCCCGGGCCTTGAGCCGCAGCATCTCGTCGACGACGCTCTGATCGCTTCGGAAACGAATGGAGTCGCCGAAGAATCCGGTGACGGTGCAGAAATCGCATCCGTATGGACAGCCCCTGCCGGACTCGATGGGCACGACGTAGAGGCCCTTCCAGGTGTTTCCGGCTTTCCTCAGCAGGTACCGGCCCCAGTTGGGGATCTTCGACATCAGGTCGAACTGGCTCAAGTCCAAATCTTCCCATGGAATGTGGGGGTAGTCGTCCAGCGAGGGCTTCACTTCCTTGCCCGTCTCGTCAACAGGCTTGTAAACCTCCTTGAGCTGACCCGCTTCCGCATCGGCCACGATCTTGGGCCAGATATCGTCCGCTTCGCCCAGCGCCACGGCGTCGGCGTGGCGGGGTTCTTCGCCCCTGCCGATGGGCTCGTCGGGAACCTCCGTCACATGGGGGCCCCCCATCACCACTTTGGCCCCGGCCGACCGGATGGCGTCGGCCATCTGGTAGGCACGGGCGGCCATCCGGGTCATGGCGCCGATTCCGGCCAACTGGATGTCATTGTCCTTGACGAACTGGATGATGTCCGCCCGGGTCATGGGCTGCGCGTTTCCGTCGATCAGAAACACCCGGTGCCCCGGCGGCGTCACCGCCTGCAGAACAAACATCCACAAATGCGGCATGTAGTTCTTCGTCACCTGGTTGTCGGGGTTGTACAGAAGAATATTCATGAGCGCTTCCTAATCCTGGGGCGCGGCAGTCGGCCGATTTCCATCGTTAGCAAATCAGGCAACAGGGACTCGAGGACACCTTTCAGGGAGTTCAAGCGCAGAGTCTACTTGAGCCTCTTGTGGATGTACAGCCTTCCACCCGCCGTTGCCGCAGATTCGGTCACAATTCCCTTACAGGTCACGACTCCACCAGAGTCGACGCCAGCCGGCTGACCTTACGGACTGCCGCCGCG
>JAPOYZ010000051.1:4666-13057 GCA_026706325.1 Candidatus Aminicenantota bacterium | reverse complement strand
CTTGTCCTTCAGGATGGGACCGCCCAGGCTGAAGCCGTACTGATGGTTCAGGATCCTCTCCTTGGGCACGCCGGCGGCGTTGTTGAAGAAGTCGGTGGCGTTGAGGGCGTCGTTCAGATGGTAGTAGTACAACTCGCCATGGTACTCATTGGTGCCGGAACGGGTCACGAACTGCGTCTGAGAGGCTCCCATACCGGCGTCGACCTCCGAGTTGGCGGTGGTGATGTTGATCTCCTCGATGAAGCTCTCACGGACCGGAATGACGCCGAACAGGGAATCGGTCCGGATAAATGTGTCCTGGTTGTTGATCCCGTCCAGGGTGAAGTTGTTGAAGGTCCCCCGGGTACCGTTGATGGAGGCCGTTCTGGCCCCGCCTACACTGGTCACTCCGGCCTGGGTGAGCGCCAGTTGGGTCACGCTGCGGCCGTTCAGGGGAAGCTCCTTGACCTGCTCCCGGTTGAGGTTGGTGTTGATTTCGGCGTTGACCTGGTTGATGACGGCCTGGGTCAGCGCCGCGCTCACCGTGACCTGCTCGTCGACCCCGCCGACCTCCAGCACCACATCCACCGAGGCGGGAGTGTCCAACTCGACCCGGACTCCTTCGACGACCGCCGTCTTGAAACCGGGCAGTTGGGCCGTGATCCCGTAGATGCCGCGGGGCACCTGCGGAAACACGAAGAGGCCAATGTCGCTCGTCACCGCGTCCATGGCGGCATTGGTGTCGGCGTTGGTCAGCGTCACCGAAACGCCGGGCAGGACGGCGCCGCTCTGATCCCGCACCGTCCCGTCGACCCGGGAGGTGAGAACCTGCGCCGCAACCGGCAGGAAGGCGGCCAGCAGGATCGGTATCAGCGCGATCCACCTGCTACGTAATTTGCGACTTGGTGAACTACATAATTCATGGGGCATAACACATCTCCCGATTGAGGGTATTCCCGAGGATTTTGTCGAGAAACTTTGCTCTGGTGAGCCGAATTTTGTCATTTTGCGGCCCAATATAAGTTCCATTTTTATTATATCTCACGATACCGGCGTGTCGAACGAATATTGGACGGCGGCCGTTCTTGCAACCGTCCGTGCCCCCCAATAGACTTCGGCGAGCGATTCGCATGCCGCCTCCAGCGCTTTCGCGGCTCGCAGTCGAGCAGACCGGTTCAACCGGATCTTCCCCAGGACAAATGGATGCATACAAAGGAATACAACGATGTTCGACAGAAAAACGCCGGCGGCTTTGATTCTGACGGCAACTCTTCTGCTGGAGACGATCCTCCCGTCCGGAACTCTCATGGGCGCGAAAGGGACTCGGACCGAGGCCCGGGGACTTCGGGGCGCAGTGGCGGCGGGTCATCCCCTGGTGGCCGGCATCGGAATGGAAATTTTTCATCAGGGAGGCAATGCCGTGGACTCGGGCGTGGCCATGATCCTGGCGGCCTCGGTGGTGGAATTCAATTCCTTCGGATTCGGGGGCGAGATGCCCACCCTCATCTACTCCCCCCGGGAACGGCGGGTGGTGGCGGTCAACGGAAACACCCGCACCCCCCGGGCGGCCAGCATCGAATGGTTCCGCCAGCAGGGATACCGGCTGATTCCGGGAGACGGCTTCCTGCCGGCAGGAGTCTGCGCCGTCCTGGCGGCGGTGGTTCTGAGCCTGGACCGGTACGGGACCCTCAGCTTCTCCCAGATCGTTCAGGGCGCCATCCGCCTGGCCGATGGGTTTCCGGTGGACGAGCGCTGGCGCCGGGGCGTGGGCCGGAAGAAATCGGAAAAGTACCGGGGAGCCGAGACCTTCCGCCGGGAGTGGCCCAGTTCGGGCGCGGCGTTTCTTCACGACGGCCGGGTCCCCGAGGTGGGGGAGGTGACCCGTCTCCCCGACCTGGCCCGCACCTTCCGCCGGTTGGCCGACGCCGAGAAGAGGGCGTTGAAGAAGGGAGCCGGCCGCAGCGAGGCGCTACGGGCCGTTCACGACTACTTCTACAAGGGCCCCATCGCCCGGCAACTGGTTCGATTCTCCCGGGAGTTCAAGGTTCGCGACAACGAAGGAGGCTATCACCACAGCCTTTTGACGGAGGAGGATTTCGCCGACTACGAAGCCCGGATCCAGGAGCCGTGGAGCTTCGACTACCGGGGATACCGGGTCTACAAGTGCGGACCCTGGACCCAGGGACCCGTCTTCCTGCAACAGTTGGCGCTGCTGGAAGGCTACGACCTGGCGGCGCTCAAGCACAACAGCGCCGACTACCTGCACCTCTGGTTGGAAACCGCCAAGTTGGCACACGCCGACAAGGAGAAGTACTACGGGGATCCCGACTTCGTCTACGTTCCCCGGCAGGGCCTCCTCTCCCGCGCCTATGCCAAGCTGAGGCGGAAGCTCATCGATTGGAAGACCGCCTCCCTGGAATTGCGCCCCGGCGACCCCTTCCCCTTCGACTCCCACCCCGAGAAGCGCCCCGCCAACCTGAGCCTGGCTCCGGTTCAACCGGGTTTGCGGGATGACGGGACCACAGGAGTTCGGGCCGTGGACTCCCACGGGACCATTTTCTCCTCCACTCCGAGCGGGGGCTGGCCTGCATCCTCTCCCATCGTGCCCGGCCTGGGATTCTGCCTGGGCAGCCGGGTGCAGATGTTCTACCTGGAGGATGGGTTGGCCAAGTCTCTGGCCCCGGGCAAGCAGCCCTCCACCAGCCTGACTCCGACTTTGGTCACCAAGGACGGGCGCCCCTGGTTGGGATTCGGCATGCCGGGAGGAGACGTCCAGGACCAGGGGACGTTGCACTTCTTCCTGAACGTGGTGGACTTCGGGATGGGTCTGCAGGACGCGTTGGATGCGCCCAAGGTCTGGACCCGCCATTTCCCCGGCCTCTTCTACCCCCACCGCGCCTATCCCGGACGGGCCGTCCTGGAAGGGCGCCTGGCCAATCTGGAGGAGATCGCCGACGACCTCCGCGGGAGGGGGCACGACGTGCAGATCGCCAATCCCTGGAGCGGGGACAACACCATGGTGGTCATGATCGATCCCAAGACGGGGACCCTGGTGTCCGCCACCAATCCCCGCATGGAAGGGAGCACCGCCCTGGCCTGGTAAGCGGCCGCCTGCCGGATCCAAGGCCGCTCATCTTCTCCGGCCCGGCGCCGGACCACTGCAACACGGGAGTTTGAATTGGAACAGACGGGACTCTCCTGGATCGACTGGACGGTGATCGTCGTCTACGCCAGCGCGACCATCGCCCTGGGCTGGTACTACAGCCGCAAGCAGAAGGACTCCAGGGAGTACTTCATCGGGAGCGGCAGCCTGAACCCCATCCTGGTGGGCGTTTCCCTGTTCGCCACCCACTTGAGCACCATCTCCTACCTGTCGGTTCCGGGCGAGACGATCTCCAAGGGTCCCATCATGATCCTGTTGATCATCCCCTGTTATCCGGTGTCCTACTTCATCGTGCGCCGGTACCTCCTTTCCGTCTACATGCGGCACCGCGTGACCAGCGCCTACGAACTGCTGGAGAACCGGCTGGGGCTGGGCGTGCGCCTCCTGGGCGCCGGCATGTTCATCGTGGTGCGCCTGAGCTGGATGTGCCTGCTGGTCTTCGTGGCGGCCCGAGCCATGACGGTGATGCTGGGCGTCAGCGAGGAATGGATCCCGTGGATCGTCCTGGTCACCGGATTCGTCTCCATCATCTACACCTCGCTGGGCGGGCTGGGAGCCGTCGTGATCACCGACTTCCTGCAGACGGCCCTGCTGTTGGGAGGAGCCCTGCTGGTCATCGTCCTGGTGACCGTCGAGCTGGGCGACCTGAGCTGGATCCCCACTTCCTGGCAAGCCACCTGGGACAGTCAACCCGCCTTCAGCTTCGATCCCCGGGTCCGGGTCACCATGTTCGGAACCTTCATGTCGGTCCTGGTCTGGACCGTCTGCACGGCGGGTGGCGACCAGTTGAGCATTCAGCGGTTCATGTCCACCGGCGACGCCGAGGCCGCCAAGCGTGCCTATCTGGCTCAGGCCCTGGTCGCCTCCGCCGTCCTCTTCACCCTGCTCTTCGTCGGCTTCGCCCTCATGGGATACTTCCAGGCCCGGCCCCACGAGCTGCCGGCGGGGCTGAACCTGGCTACGGGGGGCGACCAGATCTTCCCCAGGTTCATCGCCTTCCACCTGCCCATCGGGGTCGCCGGGCTGGTCGTGTCCGCCATGTTCGCCGCGGCCATGTCGAGCCTCGACTCGGGCGTGAACTCGATTACCGCCGTGGTGACCACCGATTTCCTGGACCGGTTCGGCCTCATGCCCAAGACCCGGAAGGGACACGTCCGGCTGGCCCAGTGCCTGGCCTTCGGCCTGGGAGCCATCGTGGTCATCGGCAGCTCATACATGGGAAACGTTCCGGGGAACATCACCGGCATGACGCAACGGACCACCAACCTGCTGGCGACCCCGGCCTTCAGCCTGTTCTTCTTCGCCCTCTTCTACCGTTACGGCAAGCCGGCCGGGGCGGTGGTGGGAGCCGTCTACGGCATTACGGTGGGAGCGTTGATCGCCTTCTCGGGGAACTTCTACAGCCTTATTCAAGACTCGGCCATGCTGGCTTCCAGCGCCGCCGTCGACCTCTCGCCCATCAGCTTTCAATGGATCAGCCCACTTTCGCTGCTGGTCAACCTGGCCGCCGGCGCCGCCCTCAGCAAGGCCATCCGAGCCGGCGACTCCAGCGGACGGATCTGCGTTAAATCGGGCATCGCCCTGCTGCCCCTTCTCCCCGTGGCCGGGCTTATCCTGGGATGGCCCTGGATCGTTGGAAGCTGATCCGGGGTTGGAGAACTTGTTGTTCCGTCTGTTCCCAATCCTTTGACGCACGACGGGGAGAATCCACGCCTGGAACCGGTTGCATCCGCCAGCCTCGATTCACATACTTGCGGCGCCGTTTTCAAAAGGAGTTCAGACCATGATCCTGACCACTACGAACAACATCGAAGGCAAGACCATCCGCGAATACTGCGGAGTCGTCACCGGCGAGGCGATCGTCGGCGCCAACATCTTCCGGGACTTCTTCGCCGGCATTCGAGACATCGTGGGTGGACGGTCGCACGCCTATGAAAAGGAACTGCAACGGGCGCGCGAGATTGCCCTGGACGAGATGGCGGACGCGGCCCGCCGGAGAGGCGGAGACGCCGTGGTCGGCATCGATCTCGATTACGAGGTCGTGGGGAAGGGAGGCAGCATGCTCATGGTCACCGCCAGCGGCACGGCGGTCAGGGTTCGCTGACCGGTTTGTTGCCGGCGCCCGGTTGACGGCAGGATTCCCCGTCCAAGACCGCTCTCGTTATCCGGGTCCCGCCAGAAACAAGTCCCGGGTGAAGTCCATCAGAAACTCGGGTCCGTTCCCGGTTACGTGACAGACGTCGCCCAGCGGCACGAACATCTTTCCCGACCCGGGCAGAGTGTAGGCCGCGTGGATCACGCAGGTCATGCCCTCTTGCAGCGGCTCCGGATTGGCTTCGGTGAGGGGTGCGGGCTGCTCGCTGTAGTCCATGCCGATCCCGTGGCCGATGCGGCCTCCCATCAGCGGCATCCCGCGGCGGGCGGCCAGGTCGCCGATGGTCTTGGCGACCCGGGCGATGGGGACTCCGGCTCGAAGATGTTCCAGGCCGGCGTCCTGGCACTCGCGCGCGGTCCGGAAGATCTCCTCCAGATGCGCCGAGGGACGAACCAGGGTCCCGGTCCGCTGGCCGTGGCACCAGTAACCCTTGTAGACAACGTAGGAACAGGAGGCCATCAGGTCTCCCTCTCCCAGCACCCGCTGGTGTGGCTTGATGTCCAACCGGGTCTCGCTCCACTCCGTCGGCGGCCCCGACGCCATCCAGTACTTGGCGTGGTCGGCCCCCTCGCGCCGGACCATCCGCTCCATCTCGGCCAGGATTTCGATGCCCCGCATTCCGGGCCGCGCGACTTCGAGCATGGTCCGGAAACCCAGATCGCTCAATTCGGCGGCCCGTTTCATCAGTCCCACTTCGGCTGGCGACTTGACGCCGCGCAGCCGGGCGACCACGTCGTCCGCCCTCCGCAGCTTGGACCCGAGCCCGGCCGCCAGCGCCTCGTAGAAGGCCAGCGGCATGTTCTGAATCCCGACCACACCCACGTCCTTGTCCCCGACTCCGTTCTCCTCCAGAATGGCGACCGTCTCCGTGGCGAAGTCGCGAGGTCCCTTGCCCCGTCCCCGGGCGACGGCCACGGCATGGGGATCGACGGCTTGGACCAGGCGGATGTCTTCCAGCGGCGACACCTCCTCCGCCTGCTCCTGCATGTATTGAATGCCGGCAAACAGGAGTGCCGGACGTCCGGAGACCGGAACCACCACCACCGAGTCCACGATGCGGTCGTGGCTGGCCCAGCCCGAGAGATAGGCCACGTGGGCGGTCTGGCCCCATTTGTGCTCCGCCGGAGGCGAATAGACGAAGAGAGCGCCCAAGTCCCGTTCCCGCAGGAACTCCCGGACCCGCTCATGCCGGGATTCGTACTCGTGGGCGGAGATGGTTCCGTTCATGCCGTTTTCCTTCCTGCAAGACAGCGGAGAGACGAGGTTTCAGTCGCTGGCGGGCACCGACGCCTCGGCGAGATTTCCATACCCCCTACTCCCCCGATCGGCGGCTGGAAAGCTGCCTCTCCCTCCTCATTGTCGGCGGCTGGGAAGCCGCCGCTCCCTCCAGGTGGATGCGGGCCATGCCGTAGACCAGGAATTCGGGCATGGTGAACCGGAGCCGGCCGGCTTCCACCTGAAATTCAACCGGTTGCGGATCCGGCCTCTCCGGCGACAGCGAATCGACCTTCACCACCCGGGACCCGGGCGGAACGACGAAGTCGACGCCCACACCGTCGACGGCGATGGGATTCTCGTCGGCGATACCGGTTCCCGCGTACCCCTCCGGGCCGGGCTCCCGTCCGTAGTTCACGAAGTGAAGCGTCACCTCGCCTCCTCCAGCCGGCCGGCTGGCCGAGACCCGCACCGTCGTCGGCGCTTCGAACCGGCTCAAGTCCGAGAAGGTCTCCGTCTCCATTTCCTCGGCGGATTCGATCTCATAGACCCGGCGGTAGGCGGTCCTCTGCTCCGGCCGGATGATCTCGTCCGGAATCACGTCGAAGAGAACGTGACGGTCCATCAGGTGATTTCCGATCTCCTGGAATGCCGTCATGGCCGGGAGCAGCCGGCCCTGGTGGTTGTGGCTGCGGGGATGCGCCAGCAGGACCTCGCCGTAGGGCCGATTGGCGCGGAAGACCGAATCGTATCGCTTCAGGAACCGGTAGTAGCGGACGAACTCCTTCCGGGCCGCCGGATCGGTGAAATCGATGTAACGGGCCATGGGCGCTCCGCCGTTGGCCATGAGCTCGGCCATGGAGGCCCGGATCTTGACCCTCTCGTAGTGGCAGACGGTGTAGGGCTTGTCGTCGAACGCGCCCCGGATGTAGCGCAGTTGCAGGGTCGGTTCCTGCCGGCCCAGGCAGTACCAGAGGTAGCTCTCGTCCTTCCCCCAGAGTTCGGAGGGAAGCATCATCCGCTCGTCGTTGTTCCCGGTGGGCGGATTCCCGAAGTCCTGGGAGCTGTGGCCCCAGACGGAGGTGATCAGGTCCGGTTTGAGGGAGCGGCCGTATTGGTGGAAGACCTCGTCGAAGGCTTCCTTGTTGATCAGGTCCGAGAAGAGCTGCATCTCCAGACGCAGCGGGGTGGTCTCGCTGGGAGGATGCCGGGAGACGATCTCGCTGAATTGATGAGCCTCCAGGTCCTCGATCCCGAACCGGCCGCGCAGTTGCTCCGGATCGTAGCGGGACGCCAGGTGAGCCTTGAAGCGCCGCACGCAATACCGGCAGTGGCAGTCGACCCGGTAGAAGTAGTTGATCTGAAAACCGTCCAGGCCCCGCTCGATCCCCCGCTTGACCCAGGCCTTCAGAACCCGGCGCCAGTCGGGGTTGGAAAGGCAACCCCAATAGACGCCGTAGGGAGCCGCGTCGGTGTCGAAACTGACGTAGGGAGTGCCGTCCCGGTTCTTGGACAACAGATCCAAGGGGTCCGCCACCGGTTTCGGACCCAGTTCGGTCTCGTCCCAGAGCTCGTTGTAGAACTTGAAAAAACCGTCTCCGGGCCGGCCCTCCGTGTCCGGCCTCCCCAGCAGGTACTTGGCGACGGAAAAGTGGCCGATGGGTCTCACGCCCCGGCGCCTGAGTTCACGGTTGATCTCTTCGAAGTAGTCGGCGCTCAGCCGGATCCGCTCGGCGGGGTCCTGTGTCTGGACCACCCCGGCGTGGATGGGCAACAGGGGGCCGGTGATGCCCTTGTTCTTGTCCGGGAGATGGGCGATGGACCAGAAGTCCGCGCCATAGAAGCCGACCTGGGCGATCTCCGGCTCGGCCTCCTGGAC